>JAGCNK010000082.1 GCA_017645985.1 Bacteroidales bacterium
CGGAAATAATGCTGTTGAATTGCTCGTGCTCGTAATACTTAACTCCCTTAGAATCAAGAAAATCGAGGTATTCTTTCGGCATTGTGAGTTTTGGGTGCGAAATAAAATTGAAGATAGGGTTAAACGGCGACATAGCCTGACCCAATGAGTGTACTGTGGGTCGGGATTTGCGGTCGCCCACCCTAAAGATGTTGATTTTGTCGAGACTTCCCTGAGTTTTTTTGATAGAATACATATCGAGAAGGGTTTGTGTGGGGTGTTGATGAGCACCGTCGCCTGCATTGATAACGGGCACAGTAGCCACCTCGCTCGCATATCTGCAACTGCCTTCTAAGGGATGACGCATTACAATAAGGTCGCAATAGTTTGATACTATGCGGATTGTGTCTTTGAGGGTTTCGCCCTTTGATACGCTCGAAATGTTGGGATCTGAAAAACCTATAATTCTGCCACCCAAACGGTTGACAGCGCTTTCAAAACTTAATCTTGTGCGTGTTGACGGTTCAAAAAATAGTGTTGCCACCACTTTGCCGTCGAGCAAATGAGGTTCGGGTTTTTTTTCAAAATCTTCTGCAATTTCGAGTATCCGCAAAATCTCTTGAGTAGAGAAGTCGGTAACGGATATCAGACTTTTGTTTGTCATTGATTGATAAGGTTTTAATGTTTTTCGGGTTGATGATTTTATTAATGCAAATATAGTAAATAGGCGCAAAGTGGAGAGGATTTTTTGCAAAAAAATTTCTTTTTTAAGATAAATAGCCATAATTTTGCGGTTACAACAACATAATAGTATGGTAACTACCTTTATAATAGTAATAACGTGCATAATTTCGATTGCAGCCTTTAAGGATCAGAATCCGCTGCCGTACAGTGTGGCTCGTCCCGAATGGTTCGACAAGTTTAAGTTCAACGCCTTTATGGTGTGGCACAAGCGTGATTTTCACCGTCTTATATCGTCGGGATTTGTTCACGGCGGATGGTGGCATCTGGCGTTCAATATGCTCACGCTCTATTTTTTCGGATACTATGTGGAGAATGTATTCAAGTGGGTTTTCGGAGCGGTGGCTGGCGACGTGCTTTTTGCCGTGTTTTATCTTTTGGCAATTGCAATAGCCTCGTTGTCAGACCTTTTTAAATATCGCGAACAGCCTTATTACAGCGCAATTGGAGCATCGGGAGCAGTTTCGGCGGTGATTTTTGCCGCCATCTTGTTCGCCCCTAAGATGGGCATCGGTCTGTTTTTTATTCCCGTGCATATTCCCGGATTTGTTTTCGGACCTCTCTACCTGCTCTACTGTCATTACATGGCCAAGAAGAATATCGACAACATAGGACATTCGGCTCACTTCTGGGGCGCGATTTTCGGTTTTGTGTTTCCGATAATTCTGAATCCTACTTTCTTGAAGCTTTTTATTAATCAGTTTGCTTAACCAAGGGTATGATCAAACAGGGTTCTCAGATAGATTTCAACGGCAAGTACCAGCCGTCTGACACGTTGGATATCAACATTTTCAGCCGCGCAATGCTTTATGGCGACTGCGTTTACGAGCAGATTCGCACCAACGCCAGCACTATGCTATTTTTCGGCAGGCATCTCGACAAGCTGTGCGCCGCTATGACCTTTTTGAACATGCCCATTCCCGAAAAGTTCTCGGTGCACCGTACCGTGCTAAAAGAGGAGCTTACCAAGCTGTTGATCAAAAACAAGATATTCAAGGGCGGAATGCTCACCCTGATGGCGATGCGCACAGGCGAAGTGGCCGAAAGCTCGGAGGTGATATACATAGCCACCGTGCAGCATATGCCCACGGTGCTTTTTGAGCTCAACAAGGAGGGCTTTATGCTCAACATTTTCAACGAGATACCTATGCCCGCCGGACGCCTTGCCAACTACAACACCTACGCAGGCAATATGGTCAAGAACCTTGCGTACCAGTTTGCCCGCAAGTCGCGCACCAACGACGCCTGTATTGTAAACCCTCAGGGCAATATCGTGGGAGGCGCACGATGCGGCAATATTTTTTGCGTAAAGGATTCGCAGATTTTCACTCCCCCCTTGTCGGAGGGATGCGCCGACACCGTGATGCGCCGTCACGTGCTCGATATAGCCGAAATACTTGATATCAAGGCTGATACCGAAACCATAATAACTCCAGAGGTGATGCAGGTGGCCGACGAGATTTTCTTCGCCTCCACTGAGTATGGAATATCTTGGGTAATGGGATGGCAAAACCGCCGCTATTACCGCTGGACAGCCGAATCGGTGCTCAACAGGCTGAACCAGTTTTATGCCGACGAGTTTTGATAAAGGTTGGTTATCAATTAGTTTAGCAGCGGGTCGGGGGGAAGGTTCTCCCACAGGCGGTAGCGTACGCCGAGGTTTTTTACCGCCTCTTTCCAGATGTCGGCGTCGGTGTTCATGATTATCGAGGCGTCGAGCTTGCCCACCATCCAGAATTTTTCGTTGATCTCTCTTTCGAGCTGGTCTTTTTCCCAACCTGAATATCCGAGAAAAAACCGCACGGCTTTTTCGTTAAGTTCGCCGTTTTCAATCTTTTGCGACACCAGGTTGAAGTCGCCTCCCCAGTAGATGCCGTCTGCCACCTTGATGCTTCCGGGAATAATGTCGGGACCGGCTGTGTGTATGAAATAGATGTAGTCGCTGCGCACAGGACCGCCGAACCACAGGTTCCACGAACCGGTTTTTGCGCCGCCGTGCTGCATATCGAGATGCGTGAGCACAGGCTTGTTGAGAATGAATCCCACAGTGCCCTTGTCGTTGCTTTCGGTTATGTACACTATCGACTTGTCGAAATACTCGTCGCCAGAAAACGGTTTTGAGATGAGTATCCGTCCCGCCTCGGGCAGAAGCCAGTTGCGGTCGATTGATAGCAGGTCTATATTTTTTAAGTCTTCCATTGTTTTCAGTTTGTTTTGAGCGGAATAATCTGATTTTTTTCCACACTCAAAATTTACGAAATAATTTGATACGCGTAATCCTTTTTTGGTATATTTTTTTTTGTAAAAATGTTTTGTCTTGATAATCAATTTTTTTTACCTTTGCAGTCGTAAAAAACAACAAAGACAATGAAGATATTAGGTATTATCCCTTCGCGTTACGCCTCTACGCGCTTTCCCGGCAAGCCACTTGCTATGATAGGCGGCAAAACAATGATTCACAGAGTATTCGAACGTGCCTCGCAGGCATTTGAAGATGTGGTGGTGGCCACCGACGACCAGCGCATTTTCGACGAGGTGATGTCGTTTGGCGGACGCGCGGTTATGACCTCAGAAAACCATCAGAGCGGAACCGACCGTTGTGCCGAGGCTGCTAAAAAATACGAGCAGGCTTCGGGCAAGAAGTTCGACGCCGTTATCAATATCCAGGGCGACGAGCCTTTCGTAGACCCCAAGCAGCTGCGTCAGCTCGGCGAACTTTTCAACGACCCCACAGTGGAGATTGCCACACTCGTAAAACAGGCCAAGACCTCCGACGAGGTATTTTCAGAAAACACCGCCAAAGTGATTGTCAACAACATTTCGCAGGCGGTATACTTCAGCCGTTCGCCCATTCCGTTTTACCGTGGCAAGGATCGCGAACAGTGGGTCAACAGCCACGTATATTACCGTCACATAGGCGTTTACGCATACCGCAGCGACATTCTTCAGAAGATTACCCTCCTGCCGCAGTCGCCGCTTGAGCTTGCCGAGCGTCTCGAACAGAACCGTTGGATCGAAAACGCATATAATATAAAGGTGTGCGTTACCGATTTTGAAGGTCTGGCGGTAGACACTCCCGAAGATTTGGAAAAAATTCTAAAAACAATCCCCCTAACGGATTAATCCTGTTTTTGGTATATTTATTGAAACAAATTTTGCGGATGTCCGTTAAAAATAACAAATTTTGAGCAAACTTAATATGAAACTTATTACAACCATACTGACTACTGTATTGTTACTTATGGCGTTTTCGCAAGCCGAAGCGCAGAAAACTATTATCCCTAATTTTTTTGTTCAGAATCAGAATTTGACCAACCACGAGGTGGTAATATATCCTAATCCCGTGGTGGGCAAAGTGGTCAACTTCAAGTCGGCATCGCTCATCCGCAAAGTTGAAATCACCAATATCATTGGCAAATGCGTTAAAACCAAGGAAAACGACGATTATATTTTCGACGATTTGAGCATCCTTTTAGAAAATTGTGAGTCAGGTATTTATCTTGCCAAAATTACTTTCGACGACGACAAAGTGCTTATCAAGAAACTTATCGTCAAATAAATTGTCCGTCAAAATTTGCACAAAAATTCGTTTTTGTTTGGAGAATAACTTTTATCTGCTTATATTTGCAGCGTTAAAAGGACAGCCGTCCTATATAAAATAAAATACAATCATTTAAAATGTACGACAAAAAAGAACTGTCTAAGAGATTGGTTCCTGAATTGCGCGATTTGGCTAAGACTTTAGGTATACCCAAAGCCGATTACTTTAAAAAACAGGAACTTATTGACAAAATATTAGAAAAAACCGAAGGCAGAGAAGAACCTCAGGCCGAAAAGGCTCCTAAAATCAAAGACGAGGATAATAAGAAATCTTCGTCAAAAGCTACTTATGATATTCCCGAAATGCCTGTGAGAAACCGTGAAAAACGTCATCGCCTTGTGCTCAAAAACAAGCCGGTGGCTTCAGTTTCTATCAGCAATGGCACACAGAGCTATCAAAACGAGCAGCTTCCGCAGCAGCAGACACAGCAGGTGCAGCAGGCTCCTCAGCAGCCCGCACCACAGCAGTCGAACCATCAGCTGCCCCAGATGTTGCAGCCTTTGCCCGAGGATTTTGTGGCAGATAATCCTTTTTTGAAAGAGAGCGAACCGGTAGAACCCGAAGCTCCGAAACCTATGTCAAAACGTATTATCAAAAAGAACAAGCAGCAGCAACAGCCCGAACCTCAGAACAATAATAATAATCCCGCTCCCGAACCCAAGGAGCAGAAACAGGAGAACCCTGAAAACGCCGAGGGCGCTCCCGAGGCGTCCGACTTTGATTTCAAGAATATTAAGAAGGAATCTTCAATTTTCGACGTGGACGGTCTGATTGAAAACACCGGCGTGCTTGAGATTATGCCCGACGGTTACGGCTTTCTGCGCAGCAGCGACTTCAACTATTTCAGCAGTCCCGACGACATTTACGTATCACAGACACAGATCAAGCTCTTCGGACTTAAGACCGGCGACACCGTTCGCGGCACTATCCGTCCTCCCAAGGAGAGCGAAAAATATTTTCCACTTATCAAGGTTATCGAAATCAACGGCCGCACTCCCGACTATATCCGCGACCGTGTGCCTTTCGACTATCTCACGCCCCTTTTCCCCGACGAAAAATTCAACCTTACCGGCGGCAAGCACTCTAATAACCTGTCGTGCCGTGTGGTTGACATGTTCGCACCCATAGGCAAGGGTCAGCGTGGTTTGATTGTGGCTCAGCCTAAGACTGGTAAAACAGTGTTGCTCAAAGATATAGCCAACTCCATCGCCGACAACCATCCAGATGTTTATCTGATAATTCTCCTTATCGACGAACGTCCCGAGGAGGTTACCGATATGGCACGCAGCGTTAAGGCGGAGGTGATTTCGTCAACATTCGACGAACCTGCCGAAAAACACGTGAAAGTGGCAAACATCGTGCTCGAAAAGGCAAAACGTATGGTAGAATGTGGTCACGACGTGGTTATCCTTCTTGACTCCATCACCCGTCTGGCACGTGCTTACAACACAGTGGCTCCCGCTTCGGGCAAGGTGCTTTCGGGCGGTGTCGACGCCAACGCATTGCACAAGCCCAAACGCTTTTTCGGTGCTGCACGCAACATCGAAGACGGCGGCTCGCTCACCATCATTGCCACAGCCCTTATCGACACCGGATCCAAGATGGACGAGGTGATTTTCGAGGAGTTCAAGGGTACGGGCAACATGGAGCTCCAGCTCGACCGCAAGCTCAGCAACAAACGCATATTCCCCGCCGTGGACATCAACGCTTCGAGCACACGCCGCGAAGACAAGCTGTTGATTCCTGGTATGCTCGATATTATTTGGAAACTCCGCAAGTACCTCGCCGATATGAATCCCGAGGAGGCTATGATATGGCTGCTCAACTATATGAAGAACACCATCAACAACGAGGAGTTTCTTATCCGCGCCAAAAACGAGTATCTCAAAAACGCGGGCTTAATGTAGGTTTTCTATAAATCGTTCATAATTCTGCGGGCATCCGATGTGTTAATCGGGTGTCCGTTTTTTTTATAGGTAGTGCTGCAGATCGGTGCGGAGCTTTTTCAGGGCAATGGTCATCTGGTTCTCCACGGTTTTTTCCGAAATGCCGAGTTCGGCGGCTATTTCTGCGTTTTTCTTGTTCTCAAAACGGCTTTTGACAAATATCTCGCGGCATTTTTCTGGAAGGTTGTCGATTGCACGCCTGATGTTGTCCTTGAGGTCGGGTTCGGAAAAAGAGAGGTTGTCGTCAAATCCCGACTGAATCTCCTGCATTGCGAATTGCGCATATTTGTCTTTGATTTTCAGATGCTTGATGCGGTTGATGCAGGCGTTGGCGGTCCAGCGGTAGAGGTATGCTTTGAGCGACACGTTGATGTCGGTGGCGGGCGCTTTTTCCCAAAACGACACAAACACCTGCTGCACAAGTTCCTCGGCCTCGTCGAGCGAGCGCAGGTATTTGGCGGCAAACACTGTCAGCATACGGTAATACTGTTTGAAAAGCTGCTCAAAAGCGCTTTTGTTGCCATCTTTTATCTGTTTCAGGATTTCGTTGTCGTCCATTGTCTTATTCAAATATCCGCAAAGATACGTCAAACTTTTATTATCATACAACTTTTATTAAAAAAAACGCCAAAATATGTTTGTAAACCGTATTTGATTTCTTATATTTGTCTTTTAAAAAATAAACGAATTTTGTGTTATGAAAAATATTGTTTACATTTTAATGGTCTCTCTATTAGCGGTTAGCGTGTCGTGCGGCTTAGGCGGCGGCGAGTCTGAACGTCAGAGAGCCGACAGTCTCGAAGCCCTTCTGATGCAGTATATTGACGCCGACAATCAAAAATCACTAATGCTGATGGACTACGAGCAGAGCATTTCTTCCTTTGGCAACTTCTTAGACAGCATAAAGATACGAGAGATGGCAATCGACAGTCTCAAGAGCGTTCTCAAGCGCAAAGGTGGCGGATCGTCATCGTCGGAGGCTCGTCAGATTCGCGACCTGGTTAAGCAGATGCAAGACTTTATTGCTCAGAATCAGGATATTGCGGTTGAATTTCAAAAGTCGGGCTACAAAAACGCCACGGCGCAGCAGCTGATGAACCTGATGATAAATACGATAGAAAGCAAGCAGAAAGAGATTACGAGTCTCGCCTCCGAATTGGCAAGCCTCAAAATCAAAGTCAGGGACCTCGAGGACGAAAACGCCGGACTTGTGCAGGAGATTGCGCAGACCACCCAGCAGAAAGAGGAGGCAGAGCAGACCGCAGCCAAACTGTCGCTCTCAAATATCAAAATCACGCTGCCCGACGTGCGCAAGGCTAAAAAAGTGGATTCTATCAATATCCGTTTCAATATCAACGAAAACAAGTACACCCAGGCCCAGAACCTTACGGTCTACATCCGTATCACCGACCAGAAGGGTAATCTGCTAACTAACTCTGAAACAGGATTTTTTGACTATCAGGGACGACAGATAGCATACACCACCAAAAAAACTGCGCATTATTCCGGAAAAAAGACACCTTTGAGCCTAACTTGGCACACTGATGGCATTACTCTTACACCGGGTCAGTACACCGTAACGTTCTTTATGGACGATGTGGAACCGGAAGAGGCGTTTTTCAATTTAAAAAAATATCGTTTGGCATATATGAGAAACATAGACGAACTTAAAAAACTGATTGACCAATATGTGCGCTCTGGTATGAACGAGGGCAAACGCGAGGCTCTGCGCAAACACGCCGCCGATATGGGTATCAATATGGGCGAGCTGCTTGTGCTTATCAAGAGCGCCGAAATAGAGATCGCGCACGTTACTGGCAAGCAGAACACCGACTATCCCGACTCCAACGACGAAATGCCGCAGGGGTCTGGGTTCGTGTCTGACAATCAGGGTTCGGGCTTTGTGTCTGAGCCGCAGGGTTCGGGTTTCGTAGACGGTGAGTCTGATTCGGGCTCCGGATTCGTAAGCGATTCGCAGTCGGGAATGACCTCGATGCAGAACCTCTCAGCCGCTGGTGGCGACGTGTTTACCGAGGTGAAGCTTATCGACTCGTCGGGCGCAATGAGCGACATCTACAGCGCGGTGCATCTCGGACGCCGCAAGGTGATTATCAAGCGCATCAAGCAGCAGTACCGCGACGACCAGCAATATATCGACCTGTTTTACAAAGAGTTTGACAATGCAGTCGCTCTAGAGCACAACTA
>JAGCNK010000083.1 GCA_017645985.1 Bacteroidales bacterium
CCAGTAATCTGCGAGTTACCGCCAGTGATTTCGTTCTGTACTGTGGGGAACGAGTAAACCAAATTGTCGAGAACGACAGCAATCTGACGTTTAATATTGTCTTTGGTGATGCGGGCCCATTCTTTAGCGCCCTGACCATTCATAGTCATCGAAACCTGAGCCGAAGCTGTACGGTCGTCGAACTCCTCACGAGCGTTGGTGATAACTTCACCAGTCAAGCATGGGTTGCCACGGTCGGTGCGGATAGCTACAAGTTCGTAGTAGTTAGCGGTCTTGTCCCAATCGGGTGATTTCACACACCAGAGGAACTTAAGGTCGCGGGGGAAGATGTCGGCAATCTGGGGAAGCGACAAATATTTGTTAACCTTGGCAGTGTCGGCGTAGTGAGCATAACCAACAGCTGCGCCACCAAAGAGGTTGCCCTGGTTGTCGGTGATGGGACGGAGCACTGCAAAGAGAGGATTCTGCTTAGCAAACTGGTCGATAGTGATATTCGACTGGTCAACCTTTGTTGTGTCGGTGGTGGTAAGGAGAGTAGAGTCGCTCAAATCCAAAAGCGATTTGGTAGTGTCAACCTCAGGAGTCTGAGCGTCGGCAACAACTGCTGTGTTGGCTTTTACTGTGTCGGTAGTAATAGCGCCTTCGGGATTTTCGATATCCAAACCAGCGTCAACCAAAGTCTTCAACTTGGCATCTGCGGCACGCATCTGGCTCCAGATCTCAGTTACGTCGTAAGTTTTCCAGAATTCGAGGTTGGCTGTTCCCTGAAGCATTTTTTTAACGCGCTCGGGATCTTTAACACCAGGAAGCTCAACGAGGATACGACCTGTCTGTCCGCTGATACGCTGAATGTTGGGCTGAACCACGCCGAGACGGTCGATACGAGTAGAAAGCACCATAAAGCAGTTGTCGATGGCTGCAAGGCTCTCTTCTTTGAGTACGTCGATAACCTGTTCGTTGGTAGAGTTGAAGTTAACCCTGCCCTTCAATGTTTCTGTGGTAAAGATAGAAGCAAGTTTGTCGTTGGGATTGAGCTGTTCAAAAGCCTTTCCAAAAAGGGTGATGAAATCTTCCTGACTGTTCTTCTGGTCTTCCTTCGCTTTTCTCAAAGCGTTGACGAAAGCAGGATCCTGATTGTTGTTTGACAAGGCAACAACTACGTCGGGAACAGAAATTTCAAGGATGACGTTCATACCGCCCTTGAGGTCGAGACCGAAATTCAGCTCGCGTTCGAGACATTCTTTGTAAGTGTACTTCCTAATCCAAAAAAAATTGTACACTTCTTTACTTCCAATAGAGTCTAAGTATTTCGCTTCCTTCAGTTCGTCACCGTTGGCGTATTCAACTGCTTTGCCTCTTACGCGCGAGGTAACCCAAGTGAACGAAAGCTGATACAAACTCGCTAAGGCTAAGAGAATTGCTAATAACCTTATTACTCCTTTGTTTTGCATTTGTTCTTCGTTTATTTTGTACTTTTATATTATCTTTAATTAACAATCTGTGCATTTTATTTGCGGTCGCAAATATAGATTTTTTTTTATTCCTAGCAAAGTTTTTTATTTTTTTATTTTACCTTTACAGCAAATAAAATAATACACCTTATTATATATGGAAGATTTAATCGAAAAAACCAAACAACTAATAGGCAAAGACCGTTTTGCAGTGGTCAACGGAATAACCCTCGAAAGCGTTGAAACCGGCTCGGCTGTTGCCAAAATGATTATCAACGAACAGCATTTCAACGGATTAGGTACTGTGCAGGGCGGAGCCATTTTCACTCTCGCCGATTTGTGCTCGGCCGCCGCGTCAAATTCTTACGGAGTGCCGGCTGTGGCTCTTTCGTGCAACATCAGCTTCATCAAGGCTGCAAAAGAGGGAGTTCTCACCGCCCGCGCCACCGAAATTTACCGCCGACGCACCGTGGCAGGATACGAAGTGCGCATCACCGACCAGGACGAAAACCTGATTGCGGTGTTTAATTCCACCACATATATCAAAAATTAGGAATTTCTACCTGAAACAACTGCGGCCAGTTTTTGCCGGTAACATACAGACGCTTGTTTTTGGAATCGTAGGCTATGCCGTTGAGCACGTCGGTGTCGTCGGCATACATCGATGACGGAAGAAGTCCGGCAAAATCAATGTAGCTCAGCACCTTGCCCGTGGGTATGTCAATAACTGCCACAAGGTCTGACTGATAAATATTGGCAAAGAGCAGGTTGTCAACAATTTCTAGCTCGTTGAGCATCTTCACCGGACCATTGCTGTCGTACACCTGCATAATCTTGAAGGTGCCGAACGAGTTCTTGTCAACAAAATAGAGATTCTCGCTGCCGTCGGTAAGTATCAGAGTGTCGTTGTGAAGCACCAATCCCCAGCCTTCGGTAGAGATGTCGAACTCGTGAAGCTTGCTAAACGAGTTTTTGTCGTAAACAAAACCCTTGTGATTTTTCCAGGTAATCTGTATAAGGCGGTCGCCGTCGATTGCGAGACCCTCGCCAAAATATTCGTCGCCGAGAGCGATGCTCTGCAGAATGTCGCCTTTTTCGAAACCAACCTTGCGGAGCGACGACTTGCGGTTAAGTCCCGTGGACTCGTACATCACACCGTTGTCAAAAACCAGTCCCTGTGTATAGGCGGCGCGGTCGTGAGGAAAACGGTTCACCACCTTGTAGGTAAGACGACGCGGCTCAATGTCGGATTTTAACTTGATAGAGGCTGAAAGATATTCGGTTTTGCCACCGTAGACAGCCTCGGCAGAGAGCCTGATCCCTCCTACCCTTAGTTTCTTGGTGTCGAGCACATATTGCGTGTCGGCAGAATAAGCCGCCACCTGAACGCCGTCGACCAGAAAACGAACCGAATCGGGCACTATCGCAGTGTCGGCAAGCACCTTTAAATCATACACATCGCCGCAAACGCCATAGGCGTCGGGATTCTGCGCCACCACTTCGAGCCTGAAATGCGACTTGGGTGCGGTGGTCTGCTGGGCGTTGCCATTGCCAGAATGTTTTGTAGAATTGTCGCTTACGTTTTCGCCGCACTGCACAGCGCACGCAGCTATCAAAAACAGAACATATATATAAAGGTGTCTCATTTTTTCAATTCTTTGGGATTAATGTAATTTTGAAGAGTGAACTGCGAAGTGTCGAAATGCTCCCATGAATCCACGTCTGACACGAGCTCTGCCATACAGCCGGTGTCCATCAAGATGCGTTTGCCGGCAAGGAAGAGCACGAGATTGCTCCACAGCGGGTTGTGACCAACAATAAGCACAGTTTCAATCTGGTCGTCGAGGCGACGTATCACTGCGAGAATCCTGCGCATATCCGAAAAGTAGAAACACTCCTCTACCAGAATCTCCTTAGGATAGGAGGTTGTCTTCTTTACGATAGTGGCGGTCTGCAACGCGCGGGCAGCAGGCGAGGATACAATGGCGTCGAAGGAGAGCTTCTTCTGCAGCATCGACTTGGCTGTAAGCTTAGCCTCGTCGACACCGCGGTAGTTGAGCACACGGTCCTTGTCGTCAGCATTGTCGTCTGACCAATCAGATTTGGCATGTCGCAGTATAAGTATTCTCTTCATATTGTTGTCTTACTCAGACCGCAAATATAACAAAAAAATAGATTGCTTGTCAACAAAAAAGTTAGTTTATTGTTAAAAAAAAGCGGGAACTGCATTTTAAGCGCTGACACATAGGGACAAAAAAAAGAGAGCTCCGAACGAGAACTCTCTTTAAAACCAAAAATTAACCTAAAACAAACTAATTAACCTAACAAAACTATGAAAAATAAATTATTTCCTTCCTAAAATTTTGTCTGATTTTGGTTAAAAAGGAGTGTTGCAATCACTGCAACACTCCAGATACAAATAACAACCTAAAATCAAACTATTAACTCAAAAAAATTATAACACTCACTTTTAAAAAAATCTTTATCAGATTCTTCGTTGCAAAACTAAGGCATAAATTTGATAACTCCAAATTTTTTCGTCTTTTTTTGATAAAATTAATGAAAAAATTTTTGTCGTTTTCAAACAACCTCTTTAATATTTTGTGATTCAATTTTTTGAACAAATTTTATCGAAAATTGAAATCGCCTAAAAAACAAGAAACAAATAAAATGTTACTCTTTGTCAGTAAGATAGCGGTCAACTATACGTGACAACTGGTCCTTGTTGATCGGTTTAATCAGATAACCATCGAAAATCTTTTGAGCAAGGTCGGCGTCAGAGTCGAGCATATATGCAGTCTGTGCTATAATAACAGCCTCGGGACGCAGTTTTTTGATCTCTTTGGCTGCCTCAAATCCTCCCATTTCGGGAAGCTTCATATCCATAAGCACAAGGGCGAGTTCGTTTTCGCGAGCTTTCTCTACCGCTGCATAACCGTTGGTGGCACATATCAAATTAAAATTGAATGAAGACATCACCTCGGTAAGGTAGAGCATATTGAACTCGTTGTCCTCCACTATCAGCACATTTTTAACACTTTCTGCCATAGTTTATTTGTCTTATTATTTCGGCGCAAAGGTAATGATTTTTTTCTTTTCTCCTTAAAAAAACCAAAAAAATTTTTGCGTTTTTAAATAGCTTTAGTTCTTTCACGTAAGTATTCCGCCTCTTTTTCGCTCAAATATGGCGACAGCTTGTCAAACACTTGTCTGTTATAATTATTTATAAATTCTATCTCTTCTTCTTTGAGCAGGTTTTTCAATATCGGACGTGTGTCGATATGGCAGAGAGTGAGCGTTTCAAAACTGTTGAAACCCTCAAATTCTGACTCAACCACCAGCAGGAGGTTCTCGATTCTAATGCCATATTTGCCTTCGATATACATACCTGGTTCGTTGGAGGTGACCATTCCAGGCAGCAGCGACGATTTGGTAGCACCGGGCGAAATAGACACCGGAGGCTCGTGAACATTGAGGCAGAAGCCTACGCCGTGACCTGTGCCGTGTCCGAAGTCCTTGCCAAAACGCCAGAGGTTGATGCGTCCGATGGCGTCGATGGCTGCTCCGTTGCTCTTGCTCGGACATACCGCTAACGATATGTCTACCATTGCTTTAAGCACAAGAGTATAGTCCTCGGCAAAATCTTGGGTGAAACTGCCAGTGGGCATCACACGGGTTAAATCGGTGGTGCCGGTGAAATATTGTCCGCCCGAATCTACAAGGTAGACGCCGTCTTTTTCTAATAATAAATTATTATCTACGCCGGGAGCGAAATGGGGCATTGCGGCATGCTGGTTAAACGCCGAAATGCATTCAAAACTCTCAGAAATAAACTTGTCGCCCTGCTGACGGAACTCCAACAGTTTGGCTGCGGCGTCCATCTCGGTAACAGGCAACGACTGCGACAGCTGGTTTTCAAGCCAGCAGAAGAAACGCTCCATAGCCACTCCGTCTACCACCATGGTTTTGCGGATATTGGCTATCTCGGTGTCGTTTTTCTGCGCCTTCATCATCTGGATAGGACTGCGGCGCTCTATAATCTTGCATTTTTTGTTGACCGAAAGATAGAGGTATGCGCTTGCCGAATTGATGTCAACAAGCAGCGAGGTACCATCGGGCAGGTGGGCAAGGGCAGTATAAACAAGGTCGTAGGCGCACACAAGCACGCCGATACGGTCGAGCAGTTCGTCGATAGCCTTGCTGATACGGCTCTGGTCGATAAAGAGTACGGGCAGATTGTCGCGACCGATAATCATAAATGCCTTGAACACAGGGCAGTAGTTGATGTCCGACGCGCGGAGGTTGAGCAGCCAGGCTATCTCGGCAAGGTCGGATGTGAGCAGCTTGTCGGCGTTTTCAGCCTCTATTTTCTTAATCACCTCGGCAATCTTTTCCTTAACCGAAAGTCCGGCATACTCCTCGTCCAAAACATACAGCGGAGTGATTTTGGGTTGAGGACGGTCGGGCCAGAACGACGAGGTGAGGTCCAATTTCTCGTTGAGGACGATGCCGAGCGGGGTAAGTTTCTTTTCGATGTCGAAATAAACAGAAGCGGTGGCACAGCGGCCGTCGAATGCCACCACACCACCTTTCTTTATATTGGATTTGAGCCACGAAACAAACGTGGACTCAGTAGATTTCATCAGCGTTACTCCGGAATCTTTAAGCTCTTGTGTTCCAGAAATGTAGAACCTTGAATCAGTCCACAGACCCGCAAAATTCTGCGTTACCACCACCGTGGCGTTGTCGCCAGTAAAACCGCACAACTGCTTTACTACCAGATAGTCGTCGGGAACGTATTCGCACGAGTGCGGATCGGTGTTGAAAATGATATACGCGTCGGCACCAGCTTCGAGTGCGGCTTGCCTGAGTTTCTGTAGGTTCTGATTCATCTTAAAATTCCGATTTGTTTACGCCGCAAAGATAAAAAGATTTATAGAAACGAGTCGTATAAATCTAACACGCAGTTGTACTGAAAAACGGAATGTTTAGCGATAGACACGCCCACAGCTCCGTACTGCTTAGAGAGCATCACTGTGCGGTGACCGAGACTTTCAACGCCGTCGTCGATGAGCAGCTGCATAACGATATCAAGAGGAGCGGCCTTGCCGTAAGAGCAGTTTTCAGACACTGTGCCGTTGGCAAAATATTTTTCAAAACGTTTGATAAGGTCGCGTCCGTCAGACGACTTGTGGCCGGTGCGTCCGGTGCGTCCAATGTCAGATGCGTGGTTGGCGGCAGCGGTGCAGAGTCCGAGGTCGGGAATAAGCATAGGAAGATCGCGAACTTTCTGAAGGTCGCTGATCAGAGTCTGAACATAGTCAGACTTGATAGATTTTTCTGCCACATAGTCGCGCAAGTAAGTGTTGGCAAAGAGGGTGCCGTTTAATCTTGCGAGGTTGCAGAGGCAGATAACCGATTTCTCATCGTCGGAAAGATAGCTGACATCTTTGGCGGTGTTGGCGCGGTCAAAAACTTCAGCATCCCAACGAGAGTCGCGTACGATTTGTGCCTGAGAGGCAAAGGTTATTGTTGTCAACAAACAAATAGAAAGCAGTAATTTTTTTAACATAAGAATTCAATTTATTTACATTTAACATAAGAGAGAGAGTTAAATAAAGTTTGCTTGTGTGGCTGCTACAACAGTTTTTTCCCTACTGTTTCGTCGTTGTTCAAAAAAGTTTCCTTTACTTCGTTTTTGTAAAATCGGTTGATTCGTACGAAAGAAATGATAAAATTTGCGATATAAACTAACCAAATAAGAATTGCTGTTAAAATGCGATACGAGGGGTCGCCCCAGAAATTAAAAAGCGGGATAATACTAAAAATAGAACAAAGTATAAATATTTCCTTAAAATTGATTTCGCTGTGAACTGTGATGAGTCCCTGGTTTTTCTCAACTTTTAGCCTTCCTCCAAGAACTCCGTTGAAACGGTTGAACCCGTTCCAGACAAAACGCATAAACGTGCCTTTGAACCTGTATTCATTGTTGTGACGCCAACGGTCGTTCATATAGGCCTCCTCAAACTCGGGACGAAGCCTTTTGAACAGAAGGTCGGCAAACTCTTCCGCTGACATTTTTGAGTAAATCTCAAAGTCGGTCTTATATTTCAACAATGAAACCATATTGTTCAAATTTTTTGCAAAGGTACGACATTTATTTAACAATCAATGCCCTAAATCATTAAAAAAATCTTAAACAATTATTGCTTTTTGTATTCAGTTCCAATCTGTCCGTGAAATTTGGGGCGGTTTACAGCTTTTCGTTTAAAGTCGCTTTCGGCGGTGAAATAGCGGAGCACAAATTTGGCAGGGAACAACTGACGGAGTTCTTTTTCGTAATCGCGGTGGATTTGCATTTCAAGCATATCAAGTTCGCCGAGTTTGTCCATTGCGGCGGCACATTCGGCGTCGTTCATCTGTTCAAGAGTGCGTCCGTTGTAGGCGTGGCGGCGTTGGCAGAATACTTGGTCGTATTTTGCGTCGTATTTGTTGTACAATGGCCAGAATTTTTGAGCGTCTTCTACTGTAAAATTCATTGCGGCAGATATATACGCTATTTTGTCGGCTTTGTACTGTTTTTTGCGTTGCTCCCAAGTGTTGGTGGTGTCGGCGTTTTGGGCAAAAGTCTGCGCGGTGGCCAACATCATTAACGAAAACAATATGTATCTTAGGTAGTTCATAATTATTGTATTAATATTCTTCTATAATCATATCACCTGTGAGGCGGAATCCGTAATCGGCAAACTCTGAGGCAGAATATGTAACCTCCTGCGCAGTGGAGTTGTCGTAAAAATAGTCGCAAAGCGAGTATGTGCTGCTCGACTCGATGAGCGAGTAAGTAGCGTAATCTTCGTAAGTTACGTTTTCGTGAACGGGTGCAGGTTGTTGTTCTTTAAAAATAAAAATACCTGCCAAAATAACGGCGGCGGCAGATGTAATCCAAGCGGTTAATTTCAAAATACGTCCACGGCTTACATTCTTGCGCTTGTCTTCTTGCGCAATACGCTCCATAACCCTGTCGGCGAAGGTGTCGAAATATCCCTCAGGCGGGTTGAAGTTGAAGTTGCCTTTGTAGTCGTCTAATTTCATAATGCTAATAGTTGTTTTGTAATGCTTTGACTATGATAATTTATTTTGGTTTAATCGTTTTCTAAATAGTTTTCAATTTTTTTTGCGGCAAAGTGGTACGATGCCTTTAACGCACCCACCGACGTGCCGAGAATTTCTGACATTTCTTCGTATTTCATCTCCTCAAAGTACTTCATATTGAATACGATACGCTGTTTTTCGGGCAACTGCTCGATGGCGGCGCGGAGTTTGGCTGCTATATAGTCGCCCGAACGCTGAGTGCCTGTTTCTACCGAGGGTATCTGGTACACGTTTTCGTCGTCGTCGAGCGAAATGGTGTTGCGGTTCTTACGATTGCGCACAAAGGTGAGGGTCTCGTTGGTGGCAATCCTGTAGAGCCAGGTGTAGAGCGACGATTCGGCGCGGAACTTGGGCAGCGCCCTCCAAGCCTTCACAAAGGTGTTCTGAACAATGTCGTCGGCCTCTTCGTGGGTGATGAAAAACGAGCGGACGTGGGCATAGAGTTTCGCGCCGTATC
>JAGCNK010000084.1 GCA_017645985.1 Bacteroidales bacterium
GAACTTACCAACGGCTACAAGATCCGCCGCGCCGCCATCGACCACAACATTCCGTTGATGACCAACGCACGTCTTGCCAAAGCATTTATCAGCGCATTCTGTCAAAAGGATATGAACGACATAGCCATCAAATCTTGGCAGGAGTATATGGGAAGATAATAAGTAGTTATCACCATTAATATAAGGAGGCTTCCGACAGGGAGCCTCTTTTTTTGTGCCGGACGGCTATTTTTCGCACGTCAGACATTCCGCTGTCATTATTTTTTTATAATTTTGCGCAAAAACATATTCATCAACAAAATTTTAAAATAATATGCTTGTTAAAACATACGCGAGCGCGGTTCACGGTATCGACGCACTCACAGTTACGGTAGAAACCGAAGTGTCGCCAGGATTCGCCTTTTTTATGGTGGGACTTCCCGACAACGCCGTCAAGGAGAGCCAAATGAGAATCGACACGGCTCTGCGAACTGTCGGACTCCGTATGCCGGGCAGAAAAATCGTTATCAACCTTGCCCCCGCCGACATCCGCAAAGAGGGTTCGGCATACGACCTTCCGATAGCTATCGGCATTCTTGCCGCATCTGAACAGATCAACGCCGACAAGGTGGGCGACTACATAATTCTTGGAGAGCTGTCGCTCGACGGCTCGCTCAAAGCAATAAAAGGCGCATTACCCATTGCAATACAAGCTGTTAAAGAAAAATTCAAAGGCATTATCCTACCAGCCGAAAACGCCCGAGAGGCTGCTGTGGTAAATAATCTCGGGGTGTACGGCGCTCACAACATACAGGAAGTTGTGGACTTTTTTAACGGTATGGACTCAATAGAGCCAACCATCATCGACACCCGCAAGGAGTTTTTTGAAAATTTCGACACGATAGACCTCGACTTTGCCGACGTGAAGGGACAGACCAATGTGAAACGCGCCCTCGAAATAGCCGCAGCCGGCGGTCACAACCTTATTATGATAGGTCCTCCCGGCGCAGGCAAGACAATGCTGGCAAAGCGTATTCCGTCGATACTGCCGCCGTTCACACTGCACGAATCGCTCGAAACCACCAAGATACACTCCGTGGCGGGAACTCTTCCGCACGGTTCGGCGCTTATGACACGGCGACCGTTCCGCAGTCCGCACCACACCATCAGCGACGTTGCCCTTGTAGGCGGAGGCACATATCCGCAGCCGGGCGAAATTTCGCTGGCTCACAACGGAGTGCTATTTTTAGACGAGCTGCCCGAGTTTAAACGTCAGGTGCTCGAAGTGCTTCGACAGCCGCTTGAAGACCGTGAAATAACCATCTCGCGAGCCAAGTTCACAGTAAACTATCCAGCAGGATTTATGCTCGTGGCGTCGATGAACCCCTGTCCCTGCGGATACTACAACCACCCCGAAAAAGAGTGCGTGTGCTCACAGTCGCAGGTGCAGAAATATCTCAACCGCATTTCGGGTCCGCTATTAGACCGTATCGACCTTCACGTGGAGGTGGTTCCAGTGCCGTTTAGAGAGCTGTCGATGCAGGCTCCGGCAGAGTCGAGCGCAGAAATACGCAAACGTGTGATTGCCGCACGCGAAATTCAGCAGAAACGCTACTCCGACAGTCCCCTTATTCACTGCAACGCACAGATGACCCCGGCAAAAATACGTACCTACTGCCAGTTAGACGATGCCAGCATCACTCTCCTGAAAAACATTATGGAGAAGCTGAAACTGTCGGCACGAGCCTACGACCGCATACTCAAGGTGGCACGCACCATTGCCGACCTTGCCAACGAGGAGAACATCAACGC
>JAGCNK010000085.1 GCA_017645985.1 Bacteroidales bacterium
ATCTGCCTATCGACCGTCTGATGACGATTTTAGACAATGCCATCAACGCCGGATACTGCGTGGCGTGGGGCGGCGATGTTTCGGGCAATTTTTGGGCCAACGGTAATGCGGATCTTCCCAACAGTAAACTATCTGTAACTCAGGAACTCCGTCAACAGCAATGGGACGATTGGACTTTTACCTACGACCACGTGATGCTCATATACGGCATTGCAAAAAAAGCCAACGGCAAAAAATACTATATGGTAAAAAACTCGTGGGGAACGCAATACGGCAACAAGGGCATTTGGTATATGTCGGAAGACTTTATCAAACTCAACACCACATACCTTTTCCTATGCAAAGATGCGGTTAAGAAAAAAATGTTGAAACCGTGATTATTCAGCCTTGTGAATCTCAACAGCGGTGTAGCCGTCCTGTTTTTTCTTCTTGTCAAACGAAGCCACAAACTCGCCCTGAACTGCGTCGAAATCGTTGAAACCTTTGTCTTTCAACAACTTTGGAGCAACGTAGATACCGATGCCGTTGAACTGAACAAAACCGAAACCCGATTCGCTGATTTTGATTTTGCCCTGAAACGGAAACGCCTCAGACGAGAGATCCAACTTGTTTTTGCTTTTGTTTGCTGACATTTTAGAATAATAGAAAAAAGCGGAGAGAGAGGGATTCGAACCCCCGGAGGTGTTACCCTCGTCGGTTTTCAAGACCGGTGCATTAAACCGCTCTGCCATCTCTCCTGCGGTTTTGTTTCGCGCCGCAAAGGTAAGTTAAAAAAACGTGTCTGCAAATTTTATGAAAACTTTTTTTCAAAAAATCATCAAACCGTTATTTTTCAATATCTTATACGCCACCGCTATGCTTAATTATTATTAGAAAGTTCTTTTAACCAATCGTTGTACTCTTCGTCAGCAGGATAGCAGACGCAGATTTTACGACCCAGTTTGTCCCAAGATTTGAAATCGTCTTGAGCCACAATAAAACCGCCCAGCTCCAAATCGTTGTCTTTATCGTCGACAAACACCTGGAGATCGCCATCTTTGTTCTTCCACATGCTCACATACAAGTTGGGCAGTCCGTTGGCAGGCTTGGTGTAGAAGCTGTACACATAATATTTACTGCCCAACGTCTCCTGGTCGGAGCAAGAATAAATCGGCAGCGCATACTTTTGACCGCCGAATCCTATTGTAAACGTTGAGTCCTTGATTGTGAACTCTGTGACTGCCTTAATCAAGTCTGGCACTTTGGCTGTGTCGGTTTCGTCTTGATACCAAAAATAGTCTACATTTTCGGCCTTGAGCAATGGCAAATCGGTTTCGTCGTGAATCGGGAAAAACTGCCGTGGCAAATCAATCTTGCCTTTGATGTCGTATGGATAAAAATCATCGTTGGCGGTAATTACGGCCACATAGTCGGTATTATGCTCTTGGCGAGTCATATATTCGTCCATAAACTCATTGATACGCACATACTTCAAGTTGGGAGCGTCAGCAGAATATTTTTCAACGTATATGAAAAAGGAGTAGTAAGCTGAGGTATTGTACATTACAGCCTCAAAACTCTTGTCCTTTTTGATACGGTAATCATACTCAATAGCGCCTTCTTTCAAGGTAAGATAGTCGCCCTGAATGCTCACCGAGGAGAAGGCCGGCATTTTAGCAGTGTCGATATCTGTAATGTCGGTAGCCTTGGTGATGTTCAAAGTATATTGCGGACCTGTTTTAATCGGGCCTCCGCACGATGCCAGCATAAGAGCGGCAACGGAAAACAACAATAGATTTTTCTTCATAAACAATTGGTTTTAAAAAGTTAATATTTTACTCCTAATTAGTAGCCCATTTTTTCAAGAATCTTGTGTGCAACGGCGAAATCAGGAATGCCGCAGCCGTAGATATTGTCGGGCTCTTTGTATTTAGATCCTGAAAGTTTGATAGCCGTGATGATATCAACAGGATGGGCCTTGGGATGAGCCTGCATAAGGCAAGCTGCGCAACCTGCGAGGATAGGGCCAGAGAATGATGTTCCGCTCGAAGTGGTAACGTGACCCGAGATACCTTCAACAGATGCGTTGAGACCTTTGGCGCACACTTCGGGTTTCATTCTGCCGTCAAACGAGGGTCCCTGCGAACTGAAAAACGCGATTTTGCCCTTGGAGTCTACAGCACCTACCGACATACAGCTGTCGGCATCGGCGGGCGATGTTACGTGCAGCCAGGGTTCGTCGCCAGCGTTGCCCGCGCTCACGTTTACATAGATGCCTTTGGATGCGGCAATGTCGGCTGCCACTGTGCTGATAGCTGTGTTGCCGTTAAGCTCGTTGTACTGATAAGAGGTAGACTTGTCGTCGAAATCCTGATAGCCGAGCGAGCTGTGAATGATGTCGACACCCAGGCTGTCGGCTTTTTCGGCTGCCTCCAACCAGTTAAACTCCTCGATGATATACTCGGTGTCCTCGTCCTCGGTGCGGAAAAGGTATGCCGACACATCGGGTGCTGTGCCGATCATCTGTCCGGGCTGGTTGGCGGCTATGCACGAGAGCACATTCATACCGTGGTTGCCCTTGTCGTACACATAGGCGTCGTCTTCCACAAAGTCGGAAACGCCCAGAACTCGTTTGTCGGCAAACATCGGCTCAAACACCGGCATTTGGTCGGCTTTGGTAAAGCCTGCGTCCAAAATGGCGATGGTAATGCCCTTGCCAGTGAATCCGAGGTTGTGAAGTGCCTGAATGTTAAGCATCTCGGTCTGGTTCTGAGCCTTGCCGTAATCGCGGTTCAAAGCGTTGTCCAAAACATCCTTCGAAATTTTGGGACGTTTGGTCTTGTCGGGCTTCGGAGCATCTTTGGGCTGAGGATTGCGCCACTTGTAGTCGTAGTCGACAAACGACAGAGACTTAAGCTCTTCCAACTTAGACTCGGGACACTCCACCCAAACGCAGTTGAGCCATTTCGACTGTCCGCGGAGCACAAAGCCAAGCTTCTTAAGCTCATCGATATATGACTGGTTTACAGGAATATCCTGTTCGGTTATGCCAATTTTGTACTTGGCGCGGCGGTCGAGCGCTTTCTGCGACAGAAACTGCTCCGGATTGTTTACCGAATACGGTGAATTGTTCTTGTCGGTAAACTTGACGGCGTAAATAGCACGGTTGAGCACTGTGGTGTCAAAATTGCCATACGAACGCTTAGGCTTAAAACCGCCGTAAATTCTGTACTGCGCCATAGATGCCTGCGTAGCAAACAACAGCATGGCCAAAATCAATAAATTCTGCTTCTATCTCATTTCTCTAAATTTTTAATCTCTATAATTTTTTATTAAAACATTGCCTCAAAAAAAACGGACACCGACAGCGATGCCCGTCGTAATAATTCTGTAAGATCTGGCTACTTGCCACGCAACAACCTGAATATAAACAGGATAACTACAGCGCCACCTACTGCTACGAGGAACGCTTTCAGGCTAAATGCGTTATCCACATGTCCACCGAGCAAGCTGAAAAGCCATCCGCCCAAAAGGCTACCGGCAACACCAAGAATAAGGTTTACAATAAGTCCGTGACCTCTGCCACTGAACAATTTGCCGGCTACAAAGCCTGCGAGGATTCCCAAAATAATCCAAATAATCCAATTCAACAACATAATAGTAAAATTTTATAAGTTAATAAATTTGTTTTGATTACTTTTACACTCCAAAAATACGTAAAAAAAACAACAAATTACCTTATTCATTCTGTTTTTTTTGCAAAAACTGCCATTTTTATTTTTTTTACGCAAAAAACGCAAGCTACAAATGATTTTTTTTGTACTTTTACGGAGTAGAAAATTTTGACAGATGATAACCAAATTAGAAGACCTTCTGCCCTTAGCGCAGCAAAAACCGGTTGATAGACTTTCGGTAGCGTGTCCTTACGATGCGCATACCATTGAGGCTGTGTGCCTTGCACAAAAAAACAACCTCATAAAGCCTGTGCTCGTGGGCTGCGGCGAAAGAATAAAAGCCGCTATCCAAAAATTCGCCCCCGAACTCAAAGATTTTGAAATAATTGATATCGACAACGACGAAACCGCTGTGGTGGAGGCTGTTAAAATTGTCTCCACGGGAAATGCCGATATGCTTATGAAGGGACTTGTAAGTTCGGAAAAATACCTCAAAGCAATCCTCAGCCGTCACAATGGCCTTCTATCCAATTCTGCTCAGATTACGCACGTTACCGTGTTGCAAAACAGCCGTTTACAAAAACTTGTGATTTTTGGTGATTCGGCTATTATTCCCAATCCCGACCTTAAACAAAAATTGGTGATACTCAATGCGTTGGAATCTATGGCTAATGTCCTTGGAAT
>JAGCNK010000013.1 GCA_017645985.1 Bacteroidales bacterium
ATTGTAAGTTCCGGATACTCTCCAAACACCTTTTTAAAGGTTAAATCTGCTTTCGGGTCTAAGTACTTGGGCATAGTGTGTCGTTTTTATTCCACCCCAAATATAAGACTTTATTTTGTATTCTCCAAGAAACACGACTGGTATTCTTATTTGACGCGCGCCCCCGCCGGGCGGCGGAGGCTTGTTTTCTTTAAACAAAAATTAAAGCGAATAGAAACGAATTCAAGCGAATTTTTGTAGATGGGTAGTTATTGTCTAAGTTTGTACTGCTCAATTATGTTCCAATATTTTTCGGTTTCGGCGGCGGAGTAGATTTTGCCACGGAAGATGTAGCCGTAGCCGACGGAGTCGATATCAGAGATAATTTCTGGTGTGCAAATACTATCGGGGCACAGATGCCAGCCGTCGAAAAAGTCAGGATTGATGTTAGAATAAACCAAGAAATCATTTTTGGGGTATTCTTTCATTTCTTCTGTTACTCCAATTGTTTTAGTGCCTTGATTAAAAAAATATACAGAAGCAAATCCATATTCCCCTTTATGGGCTTTGAATACAATGTTCAATCCATAATGTTTATATGCAATATCTCGCTCGTATTTAGCGTATTCGTAAGAATCGTTGCCAAGTTCGACTTCTTTATTAATTATTTTTACAGGGTACTTATATTTTTCAATGTCTTGTGCTGATACATAATCATCTTTGTAAAAGTCACTATACTTTTCTGTTACATAAATTATAGATTTAATACTTCTTGATGAATCGCGAATAGGATACTGCTTCATATCATATTTATCATCTGAAACATAAATAAAGGCCTGTTGCATTACATCATTATTGTCTTTATAATCATAAACAAAACGGCAACTATGTTTATAAGTCGTATACGTTTTGCCATAATAGGTTGCAACAACTAAATAGCCATCGCCATATACTTTTGGTTTTGAATAAGCGATATGTATCCACAATACAAAAGAAAACCAAACAAATAGCCAAAACAAATTCTTATCGGAATCCTCATTAAATAAGCCAGATGAACTGAGTAATTTATAATAAATTACATATGCAATAATTAATATTATAAGAATTAGAAAACCATAATAAAATTGGTCTTGACAAAAAAAAGTCGACAAAAGAATAAAAGATATCAAATATAATAGTATTTTATATTTCATTGTGTGAGGTTAAAATTGTTAATTATCAATCGTAATAAGATTATTTTTATAATTTTTCTAATGCCTTTTCAAACAAGTCAGCCGATAATTGGTATGTTAAACCCATCCAAAAATTATCTAAATCTATTGTGATTTTATCATTGTCCTTACCTTTGGTTTTGAGATGCTTTTGTTTTATTTTTCGAGCCGTCAAATTTTTGACAATATTAAACAATCCTTGAACTATTGCCCTGCGAATATTGTCTGTTTTTTCAAAGTTTAACAAATCATTATAACTAATACCTGTAGCTGCATCAAAAAAGATATCTGTCAAGACAACTTTCTTTTCAATGTTTGTTTCCGCAAATATAGCGATTGTTACGGATATTACAAAACACGGATGCGCCCTTTTTTTTAAAACAAAAATCTAAGCGAATAAAAATGAATAATACAATATATAACGACAAATCGGTTCATAATAAGGCACTTATTTGAGTTAAAAAATCATCAATAGTTTGCCGGCTTTACCGACACCGACCACGGCATCCCCCAGTGTGCAAGGTGAGGTGACTGACAAATAGGGCTATTTCGGCAACCGGCATAAATATTTTTTATGCAAATTAAAGAAATTTTAGGAATAACTTATTCATTCATAATATCCGAAAAATAGTATATTTGCGAAATTTTTTTGAAGAGATGCATAACTCAGACACAGAAAGAGGCAAATATCCAATTCTGGACGGAATCAACTATCCGTCAGATATTAAGAAACTTACCATCGACAAGCTGCCCGCATTGTGCAGCGACGTGCGCAAGTTTATAATCGATGTGCTGTCGCAACATCCTGGGCATTTTGCGGCTGGTCTCGGTGTGGTGGAACTCACTGTGGCTCTGCATTATATCTACAATACACCCTACGACCAGATTGTGTTCGACGTGGGTCATCAGGCTTATCCGCACAAGATTCTTACTGGCAGAAAAAACATTTTTTCTACCCTCCGCAGTTTTCACGGTATGAGTCCGTTTCCAAACCGCGACGAGAGCGAGTACGACGCTTTTACAGTGGGTCACGCCTCCACGTCAATTTCCTCGGCACTCGGCTTGGCTGTGGCTTCCGAAAAACTTGGCCGCCACAACCAGCACGTTATTGCTGTTATCGGCGACGGAGCTATGACTGGCGGAATGGCTTTTGAGGCTCTCAACAATGCAGGCATTCAAAAAAACAATCTGCTGGTTATCCTCAACGACAACCATATGGCTATCGACCCTAACCGTGGCGCACTCAACGACTATCTTTTAGACATCACCACCTCTAAAACCTACAACCGTGTAAAAAACGACGTGTGGAACGCCCTCGGCAAATTCAACCGCCTTGTGCCAAGCGCACGCCAGTTTATTGCCAAAGTAGAAAACGGCATAAAATACGTGGTGATGAAGCGTAGCAATCTTTTTGAGGGTTTGGGTCTCAGATATTTCGGCCCTGTTGACGGACACGATGTGGTGCATCTGGCGCAACTGCTCAACGACCTGAAAAATATTCCCGGCCCTAAGCTCCTTCATATCAACACTATAAAAGGCAAAGGCTACAAGTTTGCCGAGGAAAACCAGACCAAATGGCACGCCACCAGCACCGCGTTTGATATCGACACCGGCAAGACAGTGAAAAACTCGTCGGCTAAGCCACAAGGTCCTAAATATCAAGATGTTTTTGGAAAAACTGTTACCGAACTGGCAACCAAAAACAGCAAGATTGT
Organism: Bacteroidales bacterium; assembly: GCA_017645985.1. Lineage (GTDB taxonomy): Bacteria > Bacteroidota > Bacteroidia > Bacteroidales > UBA3824 > UBA3824. The sequence goes on from JAGCNK010000013.1 coordinate 2,906, forward strand.
GGGTGTAACGCCCGCAATGCCCACCGGCTGCTCGCTCAACATTATGGCCGACAAATTTCCCGACCGTGTGTACGACGTGGGCATTGCCGAGGAACACGCTGTAACTTTTTCGGCAGGAATGGCGGCTCAGGGACTTGTACCCTACTGCAACATCTACTCGTCGTTTATGCAACGTGCTTACGACCAGATTATACACGACGTGTGTCTGCCGCGTCTGCCCGTAATTCTCTGCCTCGACCGTGCGGGACTTGTGGGTGCAGATGGAGCCACCCACCAAGGAGCATTCGACATTTCATACCTCCGCCATATTCCCAACCTCACCTGCGCCGCTCCAATGGACGAGATTGACCTCCGCAATATGCTCTATACCGCACAGTTAGGCGGCAAAGGTCCGTTCTCAATCCGCTATCCCAGGGGCAACGGCTTTAATCCCGACTGGGAGAAACCTTTTGAGGAG
>JAGCNK010000086.1 GCA_017645985.1 Bacteroidales bacterium
GAATCAAACACCATTTGCTCATAATGCTTCCACCTCGGCTAACGATACCACACAAACGGTTGTCGGCAAGGTGCACATTGTGACGGCGTATTCCGGCGTGTATTGTAAAATAGTCTCCACCCTGTTCGCATTGTTCGATGAGGGTCTCTTTGAAAATTTCCCACGAGAGGTCTTCCACCTTGCCCTTCACTTTTTCGAGTGCCTGATAGATTGGTACAGTGCCAATTGGAACGGGACTGTTGCGCAGAATCCATTCGCGGGTTTGGTGAATATTGTTGCCTGTGGAGAGGTCCATAAGCGTGTCGCCGCCCCATTTGCACGACCAAACGGCTTTGTCTACCTCCTCTTCAATCGATGATGATGTGGCAGAGTTGCCAATGTTGGTGTTGATTTTTACGGCAAAACTGCGACCTATAATCATTGGTTCGCTTTCGGGGTGGTGTATGTTGGCTGGCAAAACGGCACGTCCGGCAGCAATTTCGGTGCGTACAAATTCGGGTGTGATGTGTGTTTCGATACCGAGTTCTTTGCAGTTCATATTTTCGCGGATTGCCACGTATTCCATTTCGTGGGTAATGATGCCCGCCTTAGCGCAAGCCATTTGAGTGATACCCTGACCCGATTTGTTTCGGTTGTCGATCCACGGTTGACGCATAGGGGATAAGCCTTTTTTGAGGTCGATTTTTATCGAAGGGTCAGAAAAAGGTCCGCTTGTGTCGTAAATATACACGGGAGGGTTTTCTTGTGTGTGCTTTTGTCCTTGGTCATCTATGGTGACGGTGGGGGTGAGGTTCACTTTTATCATACCTACCTTAACGTCGTTGTAGATGCTGCCATTCATATAAAATTTTTCGCGCTTGGCGTATGCTTGGTTGTCGTGTGGCATAATGAGGTGATGGTTAATTGTTTAAGAAATTAGTAAGTGGACTTGATGCTTCGGCGCAATCGCTCACAGTGCCAAGACCTGCTTCGTAGGCTTTTCTGCCAGCTTCTACTGCCATACGGAATGCGTCTGCCATAGCCACAGGGTCGCCTGCCACTGAGATAGCGGTGTTTACCAAACAGCAGTCGGCACCCATCTCCATTGCTTCGGCGGCGTGACTCGGTGCACCTATGCCTGCATCTACCACCACGGGAACGGTGGCTTGTTCGATGATTATTTGCAGAAAATCTTTCATTCTCAGACCTTTGTTGGTGCCAATGGGTGCTGCCAACGGCATTACGGTAGCCGCTCCTGCCTCTTCAAGGTGCTTGCACAATGTAGGGTCGGCTTGACAATAAGGAAGAACCACAAAACCGAGCTTAACAAGTTTTTCGGTGGCTTTGAGAGTCTCTACCGAATCGGGCAGAAGGTATCTGGGGTCGGGGTGAATTTCTAATTTTAGCCAGTTGGTGCCAAACGCCTCGCGAGCCATCTGAGCGGCAAACACAGCCTCGTCGGCATTGCGCACGCCCGAGGTGTTGGGCAGAAGTTGGATGTTTTTAAACTGGGTGATATGAGTCAGGAGGTCGTCTTGACTGTCGTTGAGTTCGATACGTTTCATAGCCACTGTCACCATTTCGGTTTTGGATGCTTCAATAGCCTGAGCCATAATGGTGTTGTTGCTGAATTTTCCTGTTCCGAGAAAAAGCCGCGAGCTGAACTCTCTGCCCGCAATTACTAATTTGTTCATAATGTGTTTAATATTTGTTTCATTTTTTGAATTGGATCTTCGGCTCTGAGCACCACGCCGCTTAAAGCCACACCGCTGACACCTGTTTGCATAATTTCTGGAATGTCGTCTTGCTCAATGCCGCCTATTGCCACAATGGGTATGCTGATGAGGTTTTGTTTCATTAGAGCAACGATGTTTCTGTAACCATCGAGACCAAGGATTGGAGCAAGGTTCTTTTTTGTGGTGGTAAACCTAAACGGTCCGCAGCCTATATAGTTTGCCGAAGCTTTGTAATGCGCCATCACATCGTCGAAAGTGTTGGCAGTGCCGCCGATAATAAAATCGTTGCCAAGAATCTTGCGAGCCTCGTCTATGGGCATATCTTTTTTGCCAAGATGCACACCGTCGGCTTTAATCTGTTTTACCATCTCCACACGGTCGTCGATGATGAAAGTGGCAGAATATTGTTTGCAAAGTTTTTGCGCTTCGATAGCAATGGGCAGCACCTCGCTGTCGGTCATATCTTTTACGCGCAGCTGAATCCATCGGCATCCGCCTTCGAGAGCGAGTTTTATGGAGTCGAGGTAGCTAAACCTTTGGTTGAAATGCGATATAAACTGTACTATCATTTTTCAACCTCCACAAGCAGCTTGTATTATTAGAATGTCGTCGCCATTTTTGATTTGGTACGTTGCCCAATTGTCTTTGGGAATCATTTCGTTGTTGACAGCCACAGCCACACCCTGAGGAGGCAGCGAAAGTTCGCTAACAAGCTCTTGAAGCGATGAGGCGTTGGTGTCCTTTGGTTGATTGTTAATTATTACTTTCATTGTTGTAATGTATTATAAAACAAAACAGACCTCGGATATAAAAATCCGAGGTCTGCTGTATGTGATTTTACCGTTTTAGTGACAATCCCTTCGTCGGCATTACCCGCATCAGGTTATATGGGTATCATCTCAGCCGCACCCTTTGAGCGCAGCACCCCGTGTGTTTATTCCGAGTGCAAATATAGTGGGAATTTTTTATGTGCAAATATTAAAAGAAGAAATATTCAATTTTTTTCGCTAAGAACATTCCGCAAATATCCCCTCAGGTAATTCTTTATACAATCCGTTTTCGTAGGCTTTTTTATAGAGAAAATCAATAGCCTGACGTCCTTCGGTGCCGAGCGATACTGAAAAATTGTTGACGTAAAGAGCTATGTGGCTACGCATTACGGTGTCGTCCATTTCGCGGGCATTGTCGCGAATGTAGGGCATTGGTGATTCGGGATTATTTAACGAGTATTGCACACTGCGGCGGATAATGCGGTCTACTTTGGTGATAATATCCAGAGACAAAGAGCGTTTGGCTATTATAGAGCCGAGCGGAATGGGCATTCCGAACTTCTGTTCCCAAAGTTCGCCCATATCGGCTATTTTTACCAAACCCTTGCTCTGGTATGTAAAACGGCCTTCGTGAATAAGCAATCCTGCATCGTAGTGTCCGCTGATAACCTCGCCCTCGATTTTGGAGAATAGGAGAGGGGTCTTATCTTTGGCGTTAGGGAAAAACGTAGTAAACAGCAAGTTAGCCGTAGTGTTGACTCCTGGGATGAGGATTTTTTTTGAATCCATTTCGGATAAAGGAAACGCCTCTTTTGCCACAAGTAGCGGACCATTGTTTCTACCGAGTGCCGAACCCGAATCGAGTATCACATAATTTTTCCAAATGTCTATGCCGTAGGCGTTTGACGAAATTTTGGTGACATCGGGCGGATTGGCAGAAACGGCGTTTTTGTTGAGCA
>JAGCNK010000087.1 GCA_017645985.1 Bacteroidales bacterium
AAAAGTTTGAATACCAGGTGCTTCTGCCCAATCCCGACGACCGCAACACGCAGTACAGAAACAAGGTGACTTTTCTCACACAGACCCACGACGGCACTGTGTGGGTAGGAACCGACGGCTACGGACTTATCAAAATATCCAAAGCCAACGGCACTACACAGACAACGCAGTTCACCACCGACAACGGACTGCCAAACGACATTGTGTGCCAGATACTTGAAGACAATATGCACCGCGTGTGGATAGCCACTGCCAACGGTCTGTGCTGCTATTCGCCAAACTCGGAGCGTATCTCCACATACTACAAGCAGGAGGGACTTGTAAGCAACCAGTTTTTCTGGAACGGATGCTACAAACCGCGCGACGCATACAAGCTCTATTTCGGCAACAACCAGGGACTTGTGGAACTCGACACCGAACGCTCCTACCCGTCAGGGCCTAACCGTGTGTCGCTCACCAACCTGCTTGTCGACAATATGCTGGCCACTCCGTCAAAAGGCGGCTTTATCGAAAAAGATATCGACATCGACAACTGCATCAGACTGCACGAGCGCAACAAGTCGTTCACCATAGAGTTTTCGGCGCTCAACTACGCATCGCCCGCATCGGTTATTTACCAGTACCGTCTTTCGGGATTCAACGACGAATGGACAACCGTGCCAAGCAGCCGAAGGTTTGCCGGATACACCAACATTCCCGCCGGCGAATACACTTTTCAGGTAAAATGCGCTACTGGCGCCAACGAATTTTCGCTGCCAAAGGAGATTACCGTGATTGTGGACTCCTATTTCTACAAAACGTGGTGGTTTGTGCTTATAGCCGTTGCCGCCGTGATGCTGCTCGCCTGGCAGGTGGTGCGCACCAGAACCCGTGTGCTGCAACTCCAGAAACAGGATCTGGAAAAAAAGATTGGCGAACGCACCGCCGACCTCAAAAACAAGACCGAGGAGCTGTCGCGACAAAACGAAATCCTCTTTAAGCAAAACGACGAAATATCACGTCAGAAGACCCAGATGGAGGAGATGACCCATAAGATTCAGGAGCTCACCGTCGACAAGCTCGCATTCTTCACCAACATCACCCACGAATTCCGCACGCCTCTTACCCTTATCCTGGGACCCATCGACCGTGCGCTCAAGCTGTCCACCAACCCGAAGGTGATAGAGCAGCTCAATTTCGTAAGCAGAAATTCTCGCCACCTGCTCTCGCTCGTCAACCAGCTGATGGACTTCAGAAAGGTGGAAAGCGGCAACATGCAGATTTCGCCCACGTCGGGCAATTTTCCCACGTTTGTTGACGATATGCTGCTGCCGTTCAGGGCTTACGCTATGGATCACGGCATCACGCTGTCGTTTTACAAGCACCTGCCAAATGCCTACATTATGTTCGACCGCGAGGCTATGACCAAAATAATCACCAACCTGCTGGGCAATGCCATCAAGTTCACCCCCGACGGCGGCAAGGTGTCGGTATATGCGGCGGCGCTGCGCAATCCCGACCGCCTTTACGTGTGCGTGTCCGACACCGGCAGCGGAATAGTGCAGGAAGATATCGAAAAGATTTTCAACAGTTTCTACCAGTCTAAGGGTCAGGAAGATGTGAAGGTGTCGGGACAGAGCGGCACAGGCATCGGACTATATCTCTGCAAGCGTCTCGCCAACCTGCTCGGAGGCGACATAGCAGCCAAAAACAACCGCAAGCGTGGAGCGTCGTTCCGCCTTATCATTCCGCTCGAAAGCACAGAATCACAGTCTGTTGCGCCAGTCACCAACCTTGTAGACGGCTCTATCTACGACAACACCGACGACGACCACATAGCCGACAACCCCGAACACAAAACCACCATACTCGTGGTAGAAGACAACGACGACATGCGCCAGTATATCCACTCCATACTTGCCGACAACTACGTGGTGTTGGAGGCGTCGGGCGGCAAAGACGCCCTCAAGCTGCTGCGCTCACGCTCTGCCGACCTGATACTCAGCGACCTGATGATGCCCGAGATGGACGGCATACAGCTTGCCAAAACAGTGAAATCCGACATCGACATTTCGCACATTCCTTTCATCATGCTCACCGCCAAGACCGCCCGCGACGCACAGCTCGAAAGTTTCAAGAGCGGCATCGACGACTACATCCTCAAACCGTTCGACGAGGACATGCTCAAAGCCAAAATTGAGGCGGTGATCGAAAACCGCAACCGTTGCCAGATGAAATTCCGCAACGAGATGGATTCCGACGTGCTTGAAATAGCCGAAGACTCTAACGACAAGAAATTTATCGAAAAGGCGCTGAAAATAATCAAGGAGAACTACCGCAACGCCGACTACGAGGTAACGGAGTTTGTAGAGCAGATGGGAATGAGCAAGACCCTTGTAAACAAGAAGATGCAGAGCCTCACCAATCAGAGCGCAGGACAGTTTATCCGCAATTTCAGGCTCAAAATAGCCAAAGAGCTGCTCATCAAAAACCGCATCAGCCGCAATATGAACATCTCCGAAATAGCCTACGACGTAGGTTTCAACGATCCCAAATACTTCACCAGATGCTTCACCAAGCACTTCAACACCACGCCGAGCAGCCTGCTCGGCGATCCCGAATAAAACAAAAAAGGCCCGTCATTGCTGACGAGCCTTTTCTCCTTTAACCACTATTATAAACCCAAAAAAGTTTATAAATTCTCAAAATACCCTAAGTAGCGAGACCCGGGATTGAACCGGGGACCTTATGATTATGAATCATACGCCAATATTACCGTAAAGGTAATTTGGAGGGGGGCGGAACTGTCGC
>JAGCNK010000088.1 GCA_017645985.1 Bacteroidales bacterium
AGAACTCCGCCGTCAAAATTCAGGAACATCAACCAACGCCGAACTATCTGACGACGAGGCTCTTAAATTGGCTCCGAAATTCACCTTTGATAAAATCGTTACTCCAAAAACTGTCAACAAATTGGTTCTCAACGATATAGACCTCAATCTGTTGGTTCCCTACATTAATTGGAAAATGTTTTTGATAGCGTGGAAGGTGAAGGAAAACACTCCCGAAGCCGAAAAAACTTTGGCTGACGGCAAACGCATTTTGCAACAGATTATAGACGAGAAACTCACCCAAGCAAATGCTGTTTTGCAGATTTTCCCTACCAAGAGTAGCGGCAATTATGTTGAGATTTTTGCCGACGAGGAGCGCAAAAACTGCATAGATAAGTTCCTGTTTCTCAGGCAGACACAGCCGTCGGACGATGGATTTTGTTATTCGTTGGCAGACTTTATTTCGCCCGAAAAAGACTATCTCGGAATGTTTGCCGCCACCACAGGTATTGGTCTCGACACCTCAAAAGACGATGAGTATCAGTCAATTATGAAAAAACTCCTGACCGACCGTCTTGTGGAGGCACTCTCGGAATACCTTCACCGCGAAGTCCGCACCCGCTATTGGGGGTATGCTCCCGACGAAAACCTTTCGCCCGACGAACTCATCAAAGGCCATTACACCGGCATCCGTCCCGCAATCGGCTATCCGTCCACCCCGCTTCACGAACATAAAGTTCAGGTTTTCAAGTTGTTGGATGTAACATCTTGCACAGGAATCGAACTCACAGAAAGCACAATGATGGTTCCAATGTCGTCGGTGTGCGGGTTCTATTTTGCAAATAAAGAGGCGAGGTATATCCGCGTCGGGGCGTAACTTGGTTACGCACCTGCCGTTTAAAACACAAAATTCACCGCCGCCGCAAACTGAAAACCTCGTAAATATAAATTATCCGTAAAAGGAAGCATATAAGTCATTTTGGTGTCAATAAGCATAAAATTGTTTTTAAATAATTCTATACCAATGGCAGGACTTACGTAAAAGTTTTTCAGCGAACTGTTTTTGCCCGAGTATACCAAATAGCCGATATTGTAACCTGAATACAAATTGAGGAATTTTCGTCCGCCGCGACCCAAATGACGGGAATAGAAATCCTGTCCGAAACTGAAATTAAAAATGTCGGAGTACATTAGAGTATCGTTTTGCGGCACTTTATCAGCCTTGAACGCGCCAACTGTTATGTACGATTTGCCCTTTGTGAAAAGATATTTCAACATATATCCGTAATACATATCAGCCGAAATGCCTTCTTTGGGATTTTCGGGCATAAAAACGCTAAATTCAAATCCCGGCATATTCACAAACCTGATTTTCATTGATGCATTTGGAGTTGTAAGTTCACGCATCAACTTAATGTCAAGTACAACGGTTCCGTTTTTAGAATCCAATTCGCGAATTTCGTTTTGGTATTCGCAGATATTATCTTCATCTTCGTCAAAGCAATCTTGCAACAACATCTTTTCTCGTGGAATGTATCGGGTAGTTTCTTTCAACTTAATAGTTTGACATTTCCATTCGTCCAAACGGTTTTTCAGGTCGGCAAATTGCGATTTCCACATCACCAAGGAATAGGTTATAACATAGTAGTCCTTAGTTTTTTCTTCAATTCTTACGGAATTTTGCTCCAAGAAATGCTCAAATTGAGGCGACACCTTGTCAAAATTTGGTGTATAGGTTTCCACCTCAGCATCAATAAACGTGCTGTCGGCTCTATTTTGTGCCACTGCACTACTTGCCAACATTACAAATATGCAAAAAAATAATAGATTAGATCTCATAGTAGATAGTTTTAATAATTGTTTTTTGCAAAGATAAATAAAAAAATGAGAATATAAAATAAGCGAGCGGGATAGGAGTAGAAAAGTTCCCTTTCACACCTTATTTATATAGTAATTATTTTTAGGATAGACCAAGTGCACAAAAAAACCGCCCTTGAATAGAGCGGTTTTTTGCACTTGGTCGGAGTGGCCAGACTCGAACTGGCGACCCCAACGTCCCGAACGTTGTACGCTACCAACTGCGCTACACCCCGAGTGCCTACCTTTCGGTTTTGCGGTGCAAAGGTAAAACCCTTTTCTGAAAAAAAAAACTTTTTTGTGAAAAAAAAACAATTTTTGATTATAAAAAAAAGTATATGGATAATCTGTTGCTAACCAATATTTTACCCCCTTTCTACGAAAAAAATACATTAAAAATAAAAAAAAAATGCTAAAATCGTTATAATCTAAAAAAAAATGTCATACATTTATAACTGCTAAAAATAGAAAACAAACCTATTCAATTGAGATGAACAAATATTTGAAAATTAGGCTTTTAAGCATAGGTTTAGCGGCTATGGTTTTGGCTGGATGCAACAGCTCCGGCAATCAGAACACGACAGACAACGGCGAAAATACCGCTAACACCAACAGTGATTCGGTTCAGATACGCCAGTCGGAGCAGATTACCGAGCAGCATCAGGAACAGAACCAAGACCCCAACCAAGATCCAGTACCCATCGAAGAAGTTAAAGAGAGATATTCTGCGCCCTCCGAACTCAAATACTGCCAGCAGAGCGACGAATACCTGTTCGACAAGTTCTACCCAATCGGCTGGAGCAAGGACGGACACTTCGCCTACATCGTGGAGCCCGCCGACGAGGCTTCCGGTCTTTACTTCTTCAAGTTCATTATCCAGAATATGATCAGCGACAAGGTGGTGTACCAATGGGAGCTCGACCCCGATGAAGAGGTGGAATCTGGCAGCGTAAAACAGATGTGGAAAGACTACGAAACCGTGTTTGTGGAGAAACTCAACAAGTACGGAATCATCCAGCAGAAAAACTTCAAGCTTGAAGGCTCTGAGTTCACCAAAAACGACAAGAAATTCAAGGTGGTGATCGAAAACGAAATGGCCACCAACGAGGATTTCGGTTTTGAAGTGGTAAAGAACACCCAGATCAACCTCAAATCGCCCGAACTTGGCGAAAAACAGATTTACAACTACACCGAAAAAGAGTTCAACCTCTGCGTGGGCAAAATCATCCAGGGTGTGCTCATCAGTCCCCACGAAAACCGTGTGGCTGTGATGGTTAAAACCGAAAACTGCGGCTACGAAGGCCCGCCGAACGTTATTTCTCAGTTCTTAGTTGGAACAAATCTTACAGAAAGTTTCAAAAAATAGACAAAAAAATTGGAAAAATAATAAAATAAGCGTATATTTACCGAAAAAATATAAACATCTAAATCCGAAAGTATGTTAAGAATAGAGGATTATTTAGTTAGCGGAGACAACGTGAGGAAAATGGTGAAATGCACCAAGACCAGCGGTGAATTCGAAAGAGGCTATCCCGACACTATAGTAATACACTATACCGCAGGCCCTTATCAATCGTCGCTCAACACTCTCGTAAATCCGAAAGTCAAGGCGTCGGCGCACGTGCTTATCGACCGCGACGGCAGCATCACTCAGCTGATACCATTCAACGAGATAGCGTGGCACGCAGGCGAAAGCTCTTACGGCGGACGTTCGGGCTACAACAAATATTCAATCGGTATCGAAATAGTAAACTCGGGTCCCCTGACCAAAAGCGGCAACGTGTACCGCTCATGGTACGGCTCGGCATACAACCCCAGCGATGTTGTGGAGGCTATCCACCGCAATCAGAACACCGCTAAATACTGGCACGTCTACACTGCCGAACAGATCGAGACCGTACGCCAGTTGTGCGCCGAACTTATCGAGGCTTATCCCAACATCAAGCAGATACTCGGTCACGAGGAGATAGCTCCCGCACGCAAAACCGACCCGGGTCCAGCATTCCCGTTAGACAAGCTCCGCGAACAGCTTCTCGGTTCCGACCGCAGAAACGACGGAGGCGCCGAGATGCCCGACACCGGACGTGTGATGGCCAACACTCTTAATATCAGAAACGAGCCTAAGTCTGACGGTGCTCTCGTGGCAAAACCGCTCTCAAAAGGCACTCTGGTAAGCATTGTGGACGAGCAGAACGGCTGGTACAAGATACGCACCACCATCGAGGGCTGGGTATTCGGAAGATATATCGACATTAACTAAAATACACCGCAGATGAAAAAATGGATTATTATCATCGGTTCCATAATCGTTGTGCTAATAGTGATAGGAGTGCTTCACGATGCGGGCTACCTCAATTTCAAGTGGACAACGCTCACCAAGCTGTTTGCCGCACTTGCAGGTCCGTATATGCTGATGAAGAATATGTTCTTCAACCGCAACTCTGTATCAAGCGTTGACGAAGTGCTGGCTAAAGCTAAGCAGGGACTTCTCAACGACGAGGAGCACAGAGCGGAATACGACACCAAGATTGCCGAAAAGGAGGCTGAAATCCAGAAACTTGAGGCGCAAATCGAAAAACTTGACGACAAGATTAAGGTCATCGAGCATAAAAAGGAAACCGTAACTCAGGAAGTGAGTACGATGTCTACCGAGCAGATGATGGCTGAGTTTGAAAAAATGTATGGCAACGAAAAAGATGACTAAACATATAATTACATTGGCTTTGTTGGTTATGTCGGTGTTTTGGATGCAGAACGCGTCGGCACAGATAACCCTTCAATGCGTAAAACCCGGCGAGCAACTTCAGTTACAACCCGATAACGACACCCTCTGGGTGATGGACAACTACCGTATGGTAAAGGTGATTGAAACAGGTCGTTTGCTCAAGCTCGAAAAAGAGAAAACGGGTCTGCTGGAACAGAAATGCGACACGCTTCGACAGATTATCGATGAGAAAGATACGCTAATCGAAACACACGTGTCGGACCGAAAATACTATCAGGACGAACTCAAAGACTGCCGCAACGACGCAATCTACGCCGCCGAGCAGGCCAAGAAATACAAACGTCGCGCTCGTTGGGCCACCATCGGATGCGGAGTGGCAGCGGGAGTAGGATTCATAGTAGGGGCTGTTCTATTTAAGTAACTATTTAACTAACAGAAAATAAAGTAAACCAAATTATTCAAATAAAACGTTATAAATCATGGAAGTAAATCAGTACATGCAGGAAGTGCAGTATTATGAACAGCATAATATAGAATACTTCGCTGCGATATACATTCCGGTAATGATTTGGCTAGTACTCTCGCTAATCTTTATCGTGATAATGTTTAAGAAGTACACCTTCGGCGATTGGACCAAAGAAAATCCTAACCCTTGCGATGGTGAAACATTCAACATGCCTCGTGGTACATTCCGTGGCATTTTAACACTTTCGCTACTGTTTATCACAGTGGTAATCGAGCTTGCCAACGTTAAGATTATCGGTCTCGAAGCCGAATTTTCTGAATTTATGGCAGCATTCCAAATGATGATTGCCTTCTATTTTGGCGCAAAGGTTATGCACCACATCAACTCTGTGGACAAAACCAAAACCAAAATGCTTGCTCAGGCTGCCGAGGCTACCGCTCTTGGTACCACTTCAGCCGCTATAGAGCGCGAGGCAGAAAACGGCGTTACTACCGTAGACAACTCGTACTTTGAAGAAGAAGGAGCAGCAGGATAGTCCGCAATCCTAAAAATCTAAATGCCGGAGGAATGTCGTAGCACAGTCTTCCGGCTTTTTAAATATATACACACCCATTTTTTTTGTCACAAATAACACATTTCTGTTTTGGAAAACATCATTACCGCGCTCTACAAGAAGCACCCAGCGCACTCGGAACTGCAAAACGCACTCGCTGCCGACGGAAAGGTTCACTTCAAAGGTCTGCACACTTCGGCTACTGCTTTCTTCGCAGCTTCCGACTCTAAACTCGAGTCGCAACCGTTGATTTACGTGGCCGACGGCGAGGAGGATGCGGCGTATATCTACAACGACTTTCAAACTGCGGAACAAAACCGCCCCGTATATTTCTATCCGTTTTCGCACAAAAAATCTGCCTTGAAAAAGGCTGAGAACACTCTCAGTCCCGAATTTCTGCTGTCCAAGACCGAGGTTCTCGACAAGATTCAGCAGCAGGGCAATTTCGTTTTGGTGACCTATCCCGAGGCTCTCGCCGAAAATGTGATTTCGTCTGCCGACCTTCAAAAAAACACCCTGGAATTATACACCGGTCTGGAGGTTAACACCGAGTTTATTACCGAAGTGCTTGAAACATACGACTTTCAGCGTGTAGATTTTGTTTTCCAACCCGGACAGTTAGCCCTGCGTGGCAGCATTATCGACATTTTTTCATATTCCAACGACAATCCTTACCGTATCGACTTTTTCGGCGACCAGATCGACTCCATACGCACTTTCGACATCATCGACCAGCTCTCCATCGAAAAGGTGGAACGTATCACCATCATTCCCGACATCTGCAAGCACACTTCCGACTTGCCCAAGATACCGTTTCTCGATTTTGTCAACAAGGATAGCGTATTGTGGTTTTCCGACCTCGATTTCTGCCGCGAGCAGATCAAGTCGTTTGCCGACGACGAGGTGTTTGTAGCCGACGGTGGCGAGGAAGATTTGGACATTCCTATATTTGTGGATATCAACAATTTTGACGAATCATTAAAACAAAAACATTATATCGACAGCGGTTCTACCGCCAACCTCAAATCGGTGGTGAAGTTCAGCATCACGCCGCAGCCAGTGTTCAAGAAAAACTTTACGCTGCTTGCCGACAACATCCGCCAGTACCAGTCGTCGGGATACAAAACATACGTGTCGTTTCTCAACGACAAGCAGATTGTGCGTCTCCACGACATATTCAGCGCCGATTCTGCCATAGGCTCGGTAGATTTCAACGACATTGTGATGACTATCCATCAGGGATTTGTCGACAACGATTTGAAGATTTGCTGCTATTCCGACCATCAGATTTTTGAACGATACCTGAAGTACCGCTTGAAGGAGGCAAAAATACGCAAGAGCCGCGAGGCGATAACCCTCAACGAGATGAACAGTCTCAAACCCGGCGACTACATTGTGCATACCGACCACGGCATCGGCACTTTCGGAGGATTGGAAACCATCGATAAGAACGGTCATCCCCAAGAGGTTATCCGCCTGGTATTCAAAGACAACGACATTCTATATGTAAGCATTCACGCCCTTCACAAGATATCAAAATACAAGGGTGCCGACGGCGAAGCCCCAAAAATCTACAAGCTAGGCAGCAACACCTGGAACAAACTGAAACAGAAGGCTAAATCAAAGGTCAAGGACATTGCCCAGAAACTCATAAAACTCTACGCCCAGCGCAAGCAGCAGAAGGGATTCGCATTTTCGCCCGACTCGTATCTGCAACAGGCTTTGGAGGCGTCGTTTATCTACGAGGACACTCCCGACCAGGAGAAGGCTACAGCTGCGGTAAAGGCAGATATGGAGTCGCCAGAACCTATGGACCGTCTCATCTGCGGCGACGTGGGTTTCGGCAAAACCGAGGTGGCAATCCGTGCGGCGTTCAAGGCTGCTACCGACAGCAAACAGGTGGCTGTGCTTGTGCCCACCACAATTTTGGCTTTGCAGCATTACAACACTTTTATAGAAAGGCTCAAAGACCTGCCGTGTACCGTGGAGTATATCAGCAGGTTGCGCACTGTCAAGGATATCAAGTCGATTCTACGCCGTCTTGCCGCTGGCGAGGTGGATATCATTATCGGAACTCACAAACTTATCAGCAAGGACGTGGTTTTCAAAGACTTGGGACTGCTGATTATCGACGAGGAACAGAAATTCGGAGTGGCTGTTAAAGAAAAACTTAAACAGATGAAGCTGAATGTGGACACACTCACGCTCTCTGCCACGCCTATTCCGCGCACATTGCAGTTTTCGCTGCTCGGCGCACGCGACCTCAGCATCATCAACACTCCGCCGCCGAACCGCTATCCGATTATCACCGAGGTGCATACGTTCAACCCCGAAATCATCAAGGAGGCTGTTGACTACGAGCTCAACCGCAATGGTCAAGTGTTTATTATCCAAAACAAAATCAAGGAGTTGCACAAGACTGAGCAACTCGTGAAAAAGCTCTGTCCCCATGCAGAAACCATCACCGCACACGGTCAGATGGACGGCAAGATGCTCGAAGACATTATGCTCGGATTTATCAACAACGAGGCCGACGTGCTCATCTGCACCACCATCATCGAAAGTGGTTTGGATATTCCTAACGCCAACACTATCATTGTGTTAGATGCGCAAAACTTCGGACTTAGCGAACTCCACCAGCTCCGCGGACGTGTGGGACGTTCGAACAAAAAGGCGTTCTGCTACCTTATGGCACGTCCCGAGGAGATTATGACACCGCAGGCTCGTCAGCGTTTGAAGGCTATCGAGAGTTTTTCGGAACTCGGCAGCGGTTTCAACATTGCAATGCAGGATTTGGACATCCGTGGCGCAGGCAACCTTCTCGGCGGCGAACAGAGCGGATTCATATCTGAAATCGGTATGGAGACCTACCAAAAAATCCTCGACGAGGCAATTATCGAAATCCGCGAGCAAGAATATCAGGAGATGCTCGAAAACAAGGGCGAAAACAGCGACGGAACATCGCCAGTGCCGCTGCCGCAGAATATGAAGTTCACTTCCGACTGCATCATCGACACCGATATGGAGCTGCTCCTGCCCGAATCTTACGTGGAGAACATCACCGAACGTTTGAAAATATACCGCCAGTTAGACAATGTGAAAGACGAGCAGTCACTGCAGCAGATAGCCAAGCGACTCACCGACCGTTTCGGCAAGATTCCAGAACCAACAGAGCAGCTATTCAACATCGTGCGCATGCGTTGGATCGCTATCGAACTCGGAATGTTGAAGATTATTCTAAAAAATGGCAAGATGATTTGTTATTTTATTGAAGACCAGGACTCTCCGTACTACCAATCAGAAGTGTTCGGACGCATTATCAACCATCACAACGGCAAAGACTCCGTGCTAAAACCTGTGAACGGGAAACCGTGTCTCGTGGTCGAAAAAATCACAAATCCTGAGAAAGCGTTGATTTTCTTGAAAAAAATTTATGATAATTAAAAAAAATCATAAAAATATATTTGGATTAAATACTTTTTTAGTATATTTGTAGTAATACTTTAAGTGCGTATTTTGCATTAAAGAATAATAGTAAGTAATTGATTTAAAACATTTTAACTATGAACATTACCACAAAAATCCAACGCCTTCGCAAAGAGAAAGGATGGTCGGTTGCCAAACTTGCCCGCGAAACCGACATTCCCACAGTAAGTCTGCGCGTTATGCTTAGCCGCGAAGACCCTAACAACTACAGTATCAAGTCGCTAATCAAGATAGCCGACGTGCTTGGTGTTACAGTAAGCTACCTCACTCTCGAAGAAAACGAGACCGACAAGCCGAAACTCACCGAAGCACAGCGCAAGGAACTTATCGGACAGTTCAACAAGACTATCGAATCTTATTTCGACCTTGTTAAACCGGGATCGTACCAAGAAAAACGCACCTTCAACGACGACGACGACGAATTCGACGACTAATAAGTACTGACTCTATCTTGCGCGGTGCGGATGGTTGATTCGCGCTATCATCGCGCTCATCTTTTCGGTATGACGGGTTTCTATCACCTTCACGTCCGAATGTGTCATCGTTTCTGCCCAATGTTCAAGTATCTTGACTCTTTCTGTTTCGCATACTTCTGCCTCAAAAGCGAGTTTTATCTTTACAAAGCCTTCGCGGATAATGCCGCTTGATATATTTTCCATAAGTAATATTTTTAAGAATTATAGTTATTTTGTAAAAATAAATTTACAATAACTATGCCATTCTTTTAAAAATTACATTAAAACGAGCATCGAGTTCGGTTCTATCTGCAATTGGTACAGTCCTGTGGATTTTTTTATGAACTCTTGACCGGTGAAATAGTCGCTAAGCGTTTTGGATTTTGATTTGAGGTCAAGAGTGCACGGATGTTTTTCTCGGTTGAATACGAATATCACCTCGTCGCCTTGGCAGCGGCGGGCAAAGGCGTATAGCCGCAGACCCTCGGGTGCGGCAAGCGTATTAAAAGTGCCGGTAGTCAGCGACTTATGCGTATGCCGCAGCGCGGTCAGCTTTTGATAAAAGGCGAACATTCGGTCGTCAAACTTCAAACGGTCGGTCTTGGTGCTGCGTATTCCGTTGACAACAGGATGTTCTCCGCTGAATTTCAATTCTTTCCACATCATTGGCTTTCGGCAGTCAGGGTCGTTGCCGCCCCACATTCCAGCCTCGTCGCCATAGAATATCATCGGTGCGCCAATAAAGCCGAACTGGAACACAGCCATCATCTTCTGAATCTGACGTTCGCGCTCAAACGGCTTGCGGGTGCAGTAATGGCGGTCTTCGGCGTGCGAATTTGCAAAAAACAGACCTATGCTGCCATATTTCTTTAATCTGCGGTTTACTATGTAAGATGCTATGCGTTCGGTATCGTGCGTACCTAACATATTCTGCATCAAATAGTTGCTTTCGGTAGGGTAGAGGCTCAGCAAATTCTTGAGGTTCTGGTCGAACTCTGCGGCGGATATGCTGTTTTTTTCGGCGGCGAAAAACTGGCACATCTCCATCAGCAGCCCGTAGTTCATCACCGAATCAAAAATGTGATTGTTGAGATAGGGCTTTATAATATCCTCGTCTTCAATCAGTTCGCCAATAAACAGAGAATCAGGTTTAAGTGTTTTCACAAACTTATGCGCCTCAGCCCAAAACGAGGACGGCACGCCTATGGCGTGGTCGATTCTCCAGCCGTCTATTCCGTCCACCTCTTTGCCGTCGACTACGGGACGAAGCCAGCGTTTTAGCGTGGCAAACACATAGCGGCGCACTTCGTCAGAGGAATAGTTGAGCTTGGGCATCTCTTTCACACAGCCCCAGAACTTCTGATAGTTGAGCGATTTGGCGGTGGATTTTTCAAAGTCGATATGAAACCACGATGCGTATTTCGATTTCTCGCGGTGTTTGAGCACGTCTTGAAATGGACGGCTGTTGTAGCCTATGTGATTGAACACTCCGTCGAAAATTATTCTCATTCCGTGCTGATGCGCCTCACGGATCAGGTCGAGGGTTTCACGGTCTGCCGTAGTCCACGTGGCGTTGTCAAAATCGTTGAAATCTTCGTGCGCTATAGTCTTGATGTCGTCGCGAGGATTGCTTCCAAAAAACGGATCGGTATGCAAAAAGTTTGTGCCGTCGTATTTGTGTAGCGATGGCGAGTATTGCAACGGAGTGAAATATAGTGCGTTAACTCCAAGTTCTTGAAGATAGTCAAGTTTGCTGATTATTCCCTTGATGTCGCCGCAGTAGCGGCGGCGCAGGATGTTGGTTTTCAGATTGGCGTCGTTTTTTTTCTCGGCAGAGTCAAGGGCATACCATTCCGACGTCCAGTCGTGGATGTTCCAAGCGTTACGCCGGTTGAGCGAAAAGGGTGTTGTGCCTTCGATGTCGGCAGCAGTAATTTGGTTTGCGGCGTTGGCGCGGCAAAAGCGTTCAGGAAAAATCTGATACCAAACCGCGCCCTCCGCCCAGCGGGGATAACCGTTGCTAACGCACATTGTCTACGATGGTTACAATTTTCTGACGAACACAGTCGCAAACCGGCACAAGCGGCAGGCGGAGGTTCTCCTTGATAATGCCGAGATTGGCGAGCGCGGCTTTCGCACCTGCGGGACTTCCGTCTTCAAACAATGCGTTCATCAAATCGAGCAACTTGAAGTGGATTTTAGCAGCAGCCTTGAAATCGCCTTTGGCACAGAGATTTACCATCTCTGAGAATTGTTTGGGAACTACGTTTGCCACCACAGAGATAACACCTGTAGCGCCCAAAGAGTACATCGGCAGAGTGAGCGAGTCGTCGCCCGAAATCAACGAAAGGCTTTCGGGTTTGTTGTTTATGATGTTCATTATCTGCGACATATTGCCGCTTGCCTCTTTTACTGCTATAATGTTTGGGCAGTCGTTGGCAAGCTTCACTACGGTCTGGGCATCCACATTGCGGGCTGTTCTTCCCGGCACGTTGTAAAGCACCACCGGCACAGGACTTGTGGCGGCGATAGCTTTAAAATGCTCGTAAATACCTCTCTGATTGGGTTTTGTATAATATGGTGATATGCTCAGAATAGCGTCGATTCCTTTAAAGTCGGTGTGTTTGAGTTCGTCGAGAATGGCTGCGGTGTTGTTGCCACCGATGCCGTACATAATTGGAACTCTGTTGTTTACGTATTCAACAACAAATTTTCTGAGTTCCTGACGTTCTTGCGGAGTCAGCGTTGAGGGTTCTCCTGTGGTGCCCTGCATAGCTATAAAGTTGATTCCGCCGTTGATTATATAGTCCAAAAGATTTTGTAGCGAAGGGTAGTCGATGTTGCCTCCATCGTCAAATGGCGTTATCAAGGCCACGCCGGTGCCGTTGAATATTTCACTCTGCATAATGATTGGGTAAGTGTTTCGTGTGTAAAATGTTGGTTCTGAGTTTTTTAGTGTTTGTCTACTTTTTTGAAATTGCCGACAGATACTGTTTTATGCGGTTGATAAGCTCCTCGGTCTCGGGCACGCGGTTGTCTTTAAACTCGAGCGCGAAGTCGGCATAGTCGTGGTCTTTGTATTTGATCGACACTTTGAACTTAGCCCTCGACATACCCATCACATAGTCGATGCAGAGGTTCTCCTCGGTGCATATATTAATAAGGATGTCGTAATCGGTGGCTATGAATTTTTCCACTTCGTTGTTGGCCGGATAGCCGAAGAATGTGATTTTTTCTAAAGAAAAGAGCCGTATGTTTGGACATGGGGTATAGTAATGGAGCATCTCCTCATTGAGAACCATACCGAGCGCGTCAACGTTTTTGCCAGTTTCGGCGAGACCTGTGATGAAACGCCTTGCCGCAAAATAGTTGGCCTGCACTGTTGAGTCGAACAATAGGCCTATGCTCTGAGCCGAGTCGATATTGTGATACGACTTTTCACGCCGCACTTTCTCAGCCTTCTGCGCAGCTTGTTGCTGCCCATTTTCTGCCGTGTGTTTATCAAAAATTTCATACCGCAATTTTAAGAAAAAAAAACGATAGTGGCATCAATCTTTGTATTATTTTATTGTTTCTTTGCTTATAAACTCAAATATTTTTCAAAATCTGTGGTAAGGATAGCCGTATCCGCCATAAACGGGATACATATTCTGCGCTCTGGAAACTTCAAAACCTATTGACAATCCGGGAGTTATCTGGTATGTGGCGCCAAATGTGCAGATATATCCGTCGTCGGTTGACGAATATTTGTGCTGACCCACAAAGCGCGACTGCCTGTAAATAATGCTGCCGGTAACAAGCAGACGTTCCGAAGCCATATAAGCCACCTCGGCGTTGTAGTAGTTTGAAATGGCTCTTAAATTTTGATAATCAGGAGTTTCGCTATATGATGTAAACACGGGTGCTTTAAAATTGCTAATGGCCATACCCATACCAGCGGTCACCTGCCAGCGCTTGCCGGGTTGGAATGTCATCCTCGGCGATATGTATTCTGTGCTGCCGGCTTTGGATGAAGTACTATCGACACTTTTCAAATTATCAACGGATTGAATCCCAACGAGTGTTATTTCTATACCATTTCCGTCTATTCGAATTGCACCAATGAAAACGCCACTGATTCGTC
>JAGCNK010000089.1 GCA_017645985.1 Bacteroidales bacterium
AAAATCAATATATATTAAATTTACAGAAATTCTACAACAAAAAAACAATACTCAAGGTGTTCTATTATATGCTAAAATACCTTCATTGGAGGATAAAAAAATTGGACTTATGGAGTGTTATTGTAAAAACGTTGAACAGAAAATAGTTACATTAATATATGTAAGATTTAAACCGACCGAAAGTTATCCAAAATTAGATTATTATGAATTAAACAAATACTTGAATGAACAAGCCTTCAATCAATTGTTTAGAGAATTCATAATTGATACTATACATTTTGATGCTTTTTTCCAAAAGGATTCTTTGTTTTATAATGGATTGGATAGTAGTTTGAAAGAATCGTATGATAGATTTTTAATTAACAAACAAAAATTTTTCTCCCAGGATTTCAAAGATATAAAAAACGACACAATAATAACATATTTTGAGGAATGTATGAATTTACCAAATTATTTTATTAACTCTATTATGTTGTCTGATTCAATCAAAAATCGACTCAAATCTAATATTGACCAAAGCCATAATCGCTTAACAACTATAAAAAATATCGGCGATTATTTTTTTATAACAAATAAAGAGAAAAAAAGGGGAGATAATAAATATGTTGGAGGTTTTCATTACACAAGATACAAAGGTGGAGTATTGTTTAAAACCGATCAAAGTTTTGATACTCGATATGATCAATGTGCCCATGAATTTGGTCATTGGTTAGGATTACCGCATTCATTTCGCAAACAACCCGACGCGACTTCTGACGAAAGAATAAAAATACCATTTTATTTCCTTGTAAAAATGATGAAAGATACACAAACCAATTATATGGATTATGATATTACTAGAAAATCATGGTTTAAAAATCAATTAATCAATGTAAAATGAGAACAATTATTTTAATTATTTTTTTTCTTCTTTTTTATTGCCATGCAATAGGGCAAAAAATTAAAATTACTTCAGATAGTTTGTGGCATTATTTGCAACAAAAGGAAGATTTATATTCTTGTTTTAATAATAGAAACATCGATCCTGTAATTGACAATTTTATTATTTGGAATAATGAAAAAGATTTCTATTTCAATGATAGTTTAAAACATCAACTAATTGACATTTTCAATGATTCAATTAGTTGGGCTAAATATGCGGCAAAATGTGTAAGACACAGTTTGGAAAATGAAACAGATGAATACAAACATAATGCATTGAAAGGTTTTTTAAGAAGAAAATTTGACAGCAAGGCTTTTGCAGATAGTATATTAAAAGATGCTACTTTATTTGAAATATATTTTGACTCTCTTTGTACCTTCGAGGAAAATAGAAGTTTCGAAGAAGGTTTAAGTCGAATAGGATATTTTTATATTCCATATAGGTTAAAAAAAATTATTTCCCATTCATATTATTTTGAAGTATATAATAAAATGTTATATTATTGGAAACAATCAGGCTGTTCAAATCGAGACTTCTATTATGTATATCTTCTAAATGTTGGTTGTCCGGATGTAATTTCAGAATTAGATAAAATGTTAGATAATAGTGAGTGGGATTATGATTTAATAAATTATTTGACAGATAATTATAGTTCAGAATCAATCAAGTTATTGATTAAAGCATTAGATAAAACATATTTAGTAGATGGTGATTTGATGGAAATTGATGTTTCTCTAAATGTAAAACTTTTACTTCGATTGAACAGACTGACTTGGTTTACTGAAATAGGTTATTTAATTAACTCTGATTTATATTACAAGGTTGTTGATATTATCAGACATATTTCTGCAAATATCTATGAGCCTAAAGGTAACGAACTTATGGCAAAGTATATTATTGAAAATAAAGACATTATTGTACCATTTTTTGAGACTGCTTATAAAAAATGTTCAGAGCAAGAACTCTATTGGAAACAAAACATGCCCTATTACAAAAAAGAATAGGGGAGCCACACGCTTCTTAAACACATAACAATATAAAAAATGTTTTCAGCCCCTTTATTGGATATCAATAAACGCTTGACAAACAACATATTGTACCAAGCCATCAAGACCCCTTCAAAGTGCGGGTGTCCCTCGGTATTGCCCTTTCGTGTTTTTCGTAGTTAAAGAAATCTTCGTTTGATTTATCCCTCAATAATACTCCCAGAGACGCGCCGTGGCACGTCTCTACATCTCAACTACAATATATTCATTTGAATTCGTTTTTATTCGCTTCCATTTTTGTTTAAAAAAAACGCGCAAACCCCTCGGGGCGCGCGCCTAAAATATCCATTCCTGTTTCTTGGAGAATAGAAAATAAAGTCCTATATTTGCGGAGAATAATAAATAAGTAGAATATGGCACAGGAACGCTACATAAACCCATACACCGACTTTGGCTTCAAGAAACTCTTCGGCACGGAGTTCAACAAAGACCTCCTGATCAGTTTCCTCAACGCCCTTTTTGAAAAGAGCAACCAGATACCCAAAGACGAAATCGCAGACCTGACCTACCTGAACGCCGAGAAACTCGGCCGTTCAGCCTCCGAGCGCCGCGCCATATTCGACGTCTACTGCACCACCAAAAGCGGCGCAAAGTTTATCGTGGAGATGCAAAACGTGTTCCAGCAGTTCTTCAAGGACAGGAGCCTCTATTACTCATCGTTCCCAATCCGCGAGATGGCAAAGAGAGATACCGCCAACGAGCATTGGAACTACGAACTCAGCAAGATATACACCGTTGGCATTTTGAATTTTGTGTTCAAAGACCAGGAAGAACAAGAAAACGGAGATTATAAGACAGTCAACGAATTTTCAGACGAAGACCTGTTCCACGTGGTGATGTTGACCGACCTCACTACGAATAAAGTGTTTTACAAAAAGTTGGCATACCTCTATCTCGAAATGCCCAAGTTCAGCAAGACCGAGAGCGAACTCTTAACAATGTACGACAAATGGCTTTTTGTGCTCAAAAACCTCTCCCGCTTGATGGAACGACCCAAAGAGTTGCAAGAGCGTGTTTTTGAAAAACTATTCCGCCAAGCCGAGATAGCACAGTTCACCGAAAAAGAGTATTCCGACTATGAAGAGAGCCTACACAACCTGTGGGACATCACCAATGCAATGAACGACGCCGAAATGAAAGGCTTTGGAAAGGGAAAAGAAATCGGTATAGAACAGGGCATAGAACAAGGACGTACGGAAGGCGCACAGTCTGAAAAAATCGACACCGCCCGCCGTATGAAAGCCGAAGGTCTTGACATCAGTCTAATTGCAAAAATCACCCAGTTAACCCCTGACGAAATCGCAAAGTTGTAGGCCGATCATTAATTCATTTGAATTTATTTTAATTCGCTTCGATTTTTGTTAAAAAAATATCAGGTATCCCGTCCGGGATGCCGGTACATTTTTATTCTCATTATGAAACTAATCTCTACCATTCTCACCTCCATCATTCTCTTGATGGCGACGCTATCCGTCTCTGCACAGGACATAGAGACCATAGTCCACTCCAAGCCCATCCAATCATCAGGATCGCTCTCTGCTAGTACCACTCACGAACTTATTACCGATTCCACCCTCGCCGACAATAGTTTTTATTATTATCTCAACGGCAGTCTCACCACCACTTTTTTTGGTGTGGTAAGCGTTCCTATCAGTTTTGCCTTTACCGACAACACCCTCACCAAAAACGCAGCCTTGCCGTTCAACAGGTTTTCTTTGAGCCCCACATATAAAGGTTATACACTGTATTTGGGATTCAATAGTATGACATTTTCGCAATATACTATGTCGGGGCACGATTATCTTGGCATAGGCGCGGCGTATCAAAATGCTGAATGGGACATAGCCGCATTTTATGGACGATTGCGCAAGGCTTGTGCCCCCGATTCGGCCGCCACCAAGTTTGATATTGGCTACAAACGTGTTGGTGGAGGATTCAAAGTGGGACGCAATTTTGACAATATGACGGTTGCTGGCAATGTTATTTGTATCGGAGACAAAAAAAACACGGTGTCGTTTGACGGATATCCAGAAATGTATATTCCAGCCAAACAGAATATAGCATCGTCGATAGAGTTGGGCACTACATTGATCCCTCGCCTTAATGTTCGCGGCGAATATGCGTTCAGCATCTTGAAACGAAAGTATACCATCGACAGTTTGTCTAATGAGCAGATCCGTTCTGAGGCTGCATTGAATTACACTTCGGTTTTTCACGCATACAATTTTGCTATGGATTATTCGCTTGGCAACAGTCAGGTTGGATTGGCCTACAAGTATATGCCGCCCAACTACGAGACGCTCGGAGGCTACTATTTCAGCGAAGACCAGCGTCAGATCACAGCCACATTCAGCACAATGATAGCCGACAGGATAGCAGTGGCAGGCGATGCGGGTTTTAGTCGCGACAATGTGAAGAACCAGAAAATATCCACCAACAAAAATATGGTGTATTCGATAAATGTGTCGGGTAATCCTACGCAACGGTTGAATATGTCGGCTTCGTTTAACAACGACCAAAGCTATATCAATATCCGCGACAACTATCGGCAGCTGATTCAGACATCACAATTTGAAGACCTTGACACCAACAATTACTCGCAGCTAAGCAGCACGTCGATGCTGTCGATGACATATACTCCGGGCAGCTCGCAGCAAGTGTCGCATGCTATCAGTGCCGACTTTACTTATCAGACAACGAGCGAAAACCAACGCTACGACACGCTCACAGCCCAAGCACGGATATTAAATGTGAACACAGGCTATACTTGCTCTTTTTCTGAGATAGGCACGTCGCTGTCGGTAAGGGGAGGATTCAACCGGTCTAAAACCCAGATGCAGACTGTGGATGTTGCAACAGTGAGCGCAGGTGTGGCACGCAGTTTTAAAAATTCTCTTTCGCTATCTGCCGATGCCACTTTTGCGCAAACCCGATACGATACAATATCGTCACACATATCTAATGTGAGGTTTTCGGCGGCATATACTTTTTTTGAAAAACACAACATATCGCTGTCGGCGGTATATATACACAACTCGGTATCGGCAACCCTCAAAAACCGCCTCACCGTCAATTTTAACTATTCCTACACATTTGCTCTTAAACGGAAAGATAACAATGAAAACAATGAGAACAGACAGTTGTAAGCGTTCAGCTATATTGCTGATAATGCTATTCGCATTATGGTTGTACCCTCATAATGCTCAAAGCCAGGATGTTGAACAGAATGCGATAGAACTTATGCAAGACACCGCCAACGCCAAGAGGGTGAGAGCAGCTATTGAGATGGCAAACAAGGTTAAAAAACTTGGAAACTATATCAAAAACTTGCAGGAGGTTTTGTCAAACGGCGAACTGCCCCTGCCGTGCGGCCTCGGCGAAGGCAAATATATATTGGTATTGTCGGATATGCAGCATGGCACCGACGGACTGACAAAAATCACAGCTTCTACATCCATCGCCCTAGAGCACGACACAATAGCTTTTGGCGGCACTTGCACGCTTAGCGGCCAGTGTGGAACGTCGATGCCGGCAAAAATGGAACTGCTAGCCCAACGGTCGGTTTCAATAGGCAAAAGCGTTCGGCTAACATTCAACAAAGGTTCGTACTGCGAATTTGACTGCGATGGTATCACTCAGTTTTTTGCCGACATCACTGTCACCATCACATCCGATAAGATAGTTGCCTACGATAGCGATTTCAAACCGTTAAACAAAAAACCGTCGTTCAATATTCAAACATATTTTGAATCGTTTGAAGACCTGACTTTCGAAATAGACTCGAAACTTAATTTTGGTATTTCTGGACTCAACGACTTTGTGTTCTCTATAGAGCATCTTGTGTTAGACAAAAGTGAAACACGCACTCCCGCCTCGGTACGATTCCCTGACAATTATTTCAGTTCCAATTCTGAAATACAGCTTTGGGAGGGTTTGTCGGCAAAAACTATCGCTGTGACCCTGCCAGAAAGTTTTTGCAAAAATGGCAACACGCGTACAACAGTTGGGTGCAACAGCCTTATTATCGATAAACACGGATTATCTGTTGCCGCTTTTGTGGAAGGCCTTCCTCATCCAAAGATTGACACTACGAAATGGCAGCTGATGGCCGAATCAGCAAACATTTCGCTCACTAAAAACAAGATTGACAGCATAAGTTTCTATGGCATAGCCAATATTCCTCCGTTTGGCAAAAATTCAAAAATGGATTTCGCGGCCTGCTACAACGACATCAGCAAGCAGTTTGACGTCAAATGTAACTTACAAGACCACCTCGACTTTCCTGTTTTCGGTGCCAATCTTGCTCTCAAACCCACGTCGTATATCAATTTAACCGTCGGGAAAAATGATTTCACTTCCCTGATACACGCCGACGGCACGCTGTCTATTAATACCGCAATTGAAAATATGAATGTGTCGTTGCCCGAAATCAAGTTTGAGGGTATGGAGATAAGCAACCGAAAGCCATATTTCAAGCCTGGTGTAATGTCTCTGGCTGTTTCAAAAGTCTCACTGCCCTCTATAGCCGGCTTCCAGTTAGAAATCGACAATATTGGTTTCGAAGGAGAGGCATTGGCGTTTGATATAAAGTTGAAACTAAATGAGATGCTTAATGGCGCGGCTCGACTCAATGTGATTGGCAACTTTGACACGTACAAGATTAAAAACGTTACCCTTTCTCGGGCTGAGGTGCATTACAAGGCGGAAAACACTTTGGCTATCGATGGTTCAGTAGAGCTTAAGAAGGGCGACGATATCTACGGCAACGGATTCCGCGGCGACCTTGACCTGAAACTGCTCAACCGCTACGGACTCCAAGCAGTTGGTGTATTTGGCAAAAAAGACGGATTGCGCTATTTCCTTGCCGACGTTATGTTAGAGGCCAATCCTATTTTCACCATTCCGCCGTGCATTAACGTTTCGGGATTGGGCGGAGGTCTTTACCGCCATATGGATCAAACTTTGCAAAACTATTCTTTTGGCAAAGCCTTGTCGGGTATTTGCTATGTGCCAAATGAGAATGTTGGATTCGGGTTCATTGCCCACACAAATTTTTACGTGGGGCAGAAAAACACTTTCAATGCAAAAACTTCGTTTGAAATTCAATTCAATAACAACTGGGGACTCAACTATGTGCAACTCAAAGGCGATGCGGCATTTATGCGTGACCCCAAAAAATGGGGCGGACTGAGCGAAGGTGTGATGGCGGCAACCAAGGACCGTATGTCAGCCGGAGGTGTAGCCAAACTAAAAAAAGAGGATAAGCCGTCGGAAGACAAGCCCAAAGATGGTGGCGACGGCATACTCACGGCGTCAATACTTATGAAATACGACAACAATAGCAAGATTTTCAACGCCGATCTCAAAACATTTCTCAATTCTGGCATTATCAAAGGCACAGGCGCAAACAATCTGCTTGTATGGGCAAAGGCGCAGTTTGGCAATGCCGATTGGTATCTCCATATGGGTACTCCTCAAAACAAATGCGGTGTAAAAGTGCTTGATTTTGTAACGTTAGACTCATACTTTATGCTTGGTAACGGTTTGCCCGAAATGCCGCCACCACCGTCGCAGGTGCTCAAAGACCTCAGTCAGTCTGAAAAAGATAAGTTCCTGAAACGAATTCACAACGATATGCCTTCCTCAGGTAAAGGTATCGCTTTCGGTTTGGCGTTCTCTACCGATATAAGTTGCACTGTTGGTCCGTTTTATGCAGGCATCGACCTCGGTGCCGGAGGTGAGTTTATGCTCGCTGACTATGGTAAAAACGCCTACTGTAAGGGACGTTCTGGCACTTTGGGTCTCAACGGATGGTATGCCGAAGCTCAGGTTTGGGCATATTTGGATGCGGCTGTGGGTATCAAGGCAAAAATATTTGGCAAAACAAAAAAGTTTGATTTTTTAAGTCTCCATTCGGGAGCATGTCTCAAAGGTATGGGACCCAACCCTTTTTACTTTACAGGAATTATCACTGGTAGTTACAAAATACTCGGTGGCTTGCTTAAAGGTACTTGCCATATAGATTTCGAATGCGGCACAAAATGTGAGCCTGTTAAAGATGAACCGCTATTGGGCGAAGATATGATTTCGCAGATTACTCCTGGCAATGGCGAAAAAGATGTAAATGTGTTTGTGTCGCCTCAGTTGCTGCTAAACGTGGCATCCGAAACAGAAATGAATATCGAAAACAATCGTGGCGAAAAAGGTTGGTATCGCATCAAATTAGACTATTTCACTGTCAAAAAAGAGGACGGCACTATGGTCAAAGGCAAAGTGGTAAAGAGCGACGACGGACTGTCGTACACCTTCGACCCTGAGGAGGCGCTTGAGAGCAAAACCGTATACACCGCCAGCGCAAAAGTGATATTTCAGAAAAAAATAGGTTCATCATGGGTAACCTACAACGAAGACGGCAGCGACTATACCGAACAAAAAACTACAAGGTTTACAAGCGGATTGCGTCCTGACCATATTCTGCCCGAACATATATTGTGCTCCTATCCGCAACAGCGACAGTACAATTTCTACCCAAAAGAGTGGTCTGAGGGATACATTCTTTTGAAAGAAAACTATTCGTACCTATTCTCCACCGACATTCCCGAAGGATATATCCAGAAAGTACGGTTCGAAACACTCAACGGTCAGGGAAGCGAATTTAATTTCACATCCAAAAAGATAGAGCAATTTGGTGCGAAATATGAAATTGATTTCAATCTCAATAGTTTCCTGTTTAAAAACAAGGAAATATACCGAATTTCGATACTCAATGTGCCAAAAGAACAAGCCAAAATCGACGCTAACGTTTCAAGGTCGGAGGTTCAGCTCGACAATGGAGTAACGAAACGTACGATAGAAGCACAAGGTGAGCTCAATATGCTTGAGACCAAAGTACTAACATCTTACTGTTTCAGAACAAGCAAATTCAATACTTTTAAGGATAAGGTTAAGTCGTTAAATCTCAGTGGACAAGCATTTGTGTATGGTAGCGACGCTCTGATCAAGCAGATGACACGAAACCTCGACTCTGATGAGTTTCCTGATGGTTTTGAATATCAACATGCCGACACTTATAAAGGTTTTGCCGAGGGCAATATGATGGTATTAGAGCCGCTTCTGAATCAAACCGACTGGTACAATAATAGCATATTCCCTTATGCCTACAAAGAATACACTCTTGAGCAACTCAACAACAAAGAAATCAGGTATTACCATTTCCCTCCCGACAATGCTATGACCATTTTCAATGCGTATTTGATTCAACATCAAGATCTCACCGACAACGAAATAGCTTCAAATAGTGCTACTGGATTGCCACAGATTGGTAGCATAGGTTATTATGTGGTGTACCAATGCGACAGAGATGTAAGAGATATAAAGAAGATAGTGGCAGCCAAGAAGACCAACCACAAATATCTTTCTGGTCACGATGTTGCTTTTGCAAATTATTATGAACCAAAACCTTATTCCAAAGGCGATTATCCATTTAAGGTTTCATACCGTCTACCTGGTAAAAATATCATCACCTCATCAGTAACTGAAAAATTTGTTGTTCAATAGCGTTTTTTTCATCCACTTCTGCTGAGTTGGTGTTCAGATTATTTTTTCCTATTTTTGCAGCCTAAATCATAACATATGGACGCATTTCTTAATACCATTATAAATTTGAGCACCTGCGATGGGGTTGTTAGGGATATCGCCATCAAAGTAGCTGACGGCCTCCGCATTACCCCCGATGAGGCTATTGTGCTTTATCAGTCGGCGCCGCTTGCTCTATTGGGTATGCTGGCTTTCGCTGTTAAGGAGCGGAACACTGGTCGAAGGGTTTTCTTCAACCGAAACTTTCATATCGAACCTACTAATGTTTGCGTAAATAATTGTAAGTTTTGCAGTTACAAAAAGCCAAAAGGCGATGCGCAGGCGTGGGAACTGTCGTTTGACGAAATTCTTCATCAGGTTAGGCGATACAAAGACAGTCATGCAACAGAGTGCCACATAGTAGGAGGGGTGCATCCCGATCGCGACATCGATTACTATTGCAACCTTATCCGCGAGGTGAAAAATATCATTCCAGGCATTGTGGTGAAGGCTTTTACCGCTGTGGAGATTGAATATATGGTCAACAAGGCAGGACTTTCGCTCCGCGACGGTCTGCAGAAACTTAAAGACGCTGGTCTGGAATCTATTCCCGGCGGCGGCGCGGAGATTTTCGACGAGGAGCTCAGGGCAAAGATTTGTCCCGAAAAAACCAAGTCGGACAAATGGCTCGAAATTCACCGCACAGCCCATCAGCTAGGCATATCCACCAATGCTACAATACTTTACGGACATTTGGAGAGCTACGGGCAGCGTATCGACCATCTCAACCGTCTGCGCACCTTGCAAGACGAGACTCACGGATTCAGCGCATTTATTCCGCTCAAATACCGTCACGAAAACAACTCGATGAGCAATATCGGCGAAGTGCCGCTGTTGGAAGATTTGAAAAACTACGCCGTGTCGCGTATTTTCTTAGACAATTTTCCGCACATAAAGGCATACTGGGTTATGAGCGGATTGGAAACCACCCGCCTTGCCCTTCAGTACGGTGCCGACGACATTGACGGCACTGTCAACGACAGCACCAAAATTTACACCATGGCTGGGGTAGGGGGCAAGCCCGAGATGACCGTGGAGCAGATTGTGGATTTGATCAAATCAGAAAACCTCGTGCCTGTGGAGCGCGACACCTTTTATAATATAATAAAGGAGTACGATGATTGAGTTTTGCAGTCTTGCCTCGGGCAGCAACGGCAACTGCTACTACATAGGCAACGAAACCGACGCCGTGCTGATCGACGGAGGAAT
Organism: Bacteroidales bacterium; assembly: GCA_017645985.1. Lineage (GTDB taxonomy): Bacteria > Bacteroidota > Bacteroidia > Bacteroidales > UBA3824 > UBA3824. The sequence continues at coordinate 10,813 of JAGCNK010000089.1, forward strand.
ATCCAACCGCCGCTTTATGGACAGGGCTGAGACCGTGGGCGTTGACACAGCCAAAATCCGTGCGCTCTTTGTGTCGCACGAGCATTACGACCACGTGGCAGGATTGAAATCCATTTCTCACCGCCACAACATACCTGTATATTTCAGCGCAGCCACATACAACGCACTTTCGCGGCGCAAACGTCCGCAAGATTATAAGATTTTCGACGGTATGGAGTCTGTACAGGTGGCTCCGTCGATTGAGGTATTCCCATTCCGGAAACATCACGACGCCACCGACCCGCACAGTTTCGTGGTGCGTGTCAACGGGCATCATATCGGCGTAATCACCGACATTGGCGTGGCCGACGAGGTGTGCGCAGAGTTTTTTTCACGTTGCGACGTGGTGTTCCTTGAAATGAACTACGACCCAGAAATGCTCTCCTCGGGCTCGTATCCGCAGTATCTCAAAGAGAGAATCAATTCCGACATAGGGCATCTCTCTAATAGTCAGGCGTTAGAATTGGTAAATAATCACGCCTCGCCATCGCTCACGCACATTATAGCGTCGCATATTTCGGCAGAGAACAATTCGCACCAGATTATCGAAGATATGCTTTTGCCTTACAAGGAGCGCTACGTGATAGAGCTTGCTCCTCGTTTTGCCGCTGGAATGCGCTATGTGATTGAGGGTTGACTTGGTATGTGATTTTTTTTGTAAAAAAACTTTAAAAATATTTGGTTTTTGTTAAGCCATAGTTTATTTTTGAGACCGATAATTCTACAAACCATTATACTCAAAGTATGTTCTTTTACAAATCAGTTTACCCTTTCTTTTAAACGATTTGTATATGAGTTTCTTCAATGCTTTTAAACCCCATACTCTGACCGCTATTATACTCTAACCGCACCTATTATGCTTTATTCCAGCGTGTTATAAATCTAACCTTCTTTAAATCTTACATCCTGCTCAACCTGTTAGCCGTATGTCTATATGGTTAATTATCAATCTTTTATTCGTTAAAAAAACGCAATTATCGCCGTGCTTATGGCGCGGTGCTGCTATATTAATTTTTTAACCAATAAAAAGGAAATATGAGATTCAGAAGTTTACTCACAATGCTACTGCTGCTTGCCGGACTGATGTTAGCCGGCAGCGCATCTGCGCAGACACTCAGCGTGTCGGGTAAGGTTACCGACGACAACGGCGAACCTACCATTGGCGCAACCATTCAAATTAAAGGTACTACCACCGGCACCATTTCCGACCTTGACGGCAAGTTTGTAATCAACTGCAACCAGGGCGACGTTCTCGTGGTGTCGTACATCGGTTTTCAGTCGCAGGAGGTCACCGTTTCCTCCTCTACCGTAAGCGTAACCCTCCAGCCCGATATGGTAGGTATGGAAGAAGTTGTGGTGGTGGGCTACGGTGTTCAGAAAAAGAAGCTTACCACAGGCGCGTCGGTGCAGGTGGCAAGCGAAGACATTGCACGTCAGAACGCTACCGACGCATTTGGCGCGTTGCAGAGCCAGTCGCCGGGTGTCAACATCACCCAAAATTCTGGTCAGCCTGGCGACGGCTACAAGGTTACAATCCGTGGACTCGGCACTACCGGCACAGCTACTCCTCTTTATGTTGTCGACGGTGTGGCAGGTGCCAACATCGAGGCGCTCGATCCAAACGACATCGAGAGTATCGACGTGCTTAAAGATGCCGCCTCGGCTGCCATCTACGGCGCCCGTGCTGCCAACGGCGTAATCCTTGTTACCACCAAGCACGGCAAGGTGGGCAAGCCTCGCATCACATACGACGGCTACTACGGCATTCAGAATGCTATCACCAACGGCGTTACCCCGCTCAACGCCAAGCAGTATATGGAGATATTCAACAAGGCTAAAATTTCCGAAGGCAGTCCCGAGGAGGATTTCGAGTCGCAGTTGCCTGTTCAGTACAAGCAGATTATGGACGGCACTTGGAACGGAACCAACTGGCTTGAAGAGTCTTTGGACAATAACGCTCCCATACAGAACCACTCAATTAGCATAAGCGGAGGTTCCGACCTGTCGCGCTACTCCCTTGGTTTTTCGTATTTCAGCCAGGACGGCACATTGGGATATCCCGCCACTCCGCACTACGACCGTATCACCGTACGCGCCAATTCTGATTATTCCCTTTACCGCAAAAACAAACGCGACATTCTGAAGATTGGTGAAAATATCACCTATACTATTACCAATTCTAAGGGACTGAACCTCGGCGACAAATATTCCAACAATATCCGCAACCTTCTCACTGTCACCCCGTTGCTACCGGCCTACAATTCCGAGGGCGAGATATATGTGTTTAAGGATATGGAAGCCGACAACTGGGTTTTCGACCAGGAGCGTGTGAATCCTTTGGCACAGATAGCCTCCCATAAAGACAAAAACACTCGTCGTTCGCGTTTGCAGTTCAACGCATTTTTGGAGTTTTCGCCCATTGAGAGACTAAAAATCCGCAGCAGTGCCGGCTTCCATACTTCGCAGAGAGACTATCGCAGGGCGGAAGCAGCGTACCATTGGGCGTCAAAAACCATAGAATCAAAAGATTATGTGGAACAGCAGCAGAGTTACAACTACCGTTGGACCTGGGAAAACACAGCCAACTATGTGTTCAATATCGACAACCACAACATTGATATTCTCGTAGGACAGAGCCTCGAAAAATGGGGTTACGGCAATTCGGTGGGTGTGCGAAACGCCTACAGCATCTATCCTGGTTCTTACAAAAATGCTTATATCGACAATACCGATCCCGCAGCTACCGGAAACACCACTGTCAACGGTGCGCCAAACTCAATGGGAGCACTTGCCTCGTTTTTCGGACGTGTAAACTACAATTTCCGCGAAACATATATGGCATCGCTCATCATGCGTGCCGACGGTTCGTCAAACTTTGCCAAAGGTCACCGTTGGGGATATTTTCCGTCGGTGTCGGCAGGATGGGTTGTTACCAACGAGGATTTTGCCGATGGTATCAAAAACGTTGTTGACTTCTTGAAAATCCGCGGCAGCTGGGGACAGAACGGAAACGCTTCTGTCGACAACTTCCAGTATCTCCGCACAATATCATACGACCGCAGATATTATTTCGACGACGAGGAAACTCCTGTCAAGGGCGCATATCCCGACATTATTCCTAATCCGACCCTTTCGTGGGAAACATCCGAACAGCTCGACCTCGGTTTTGATGCAAGATTCTTTAAGTCAAGACTTTCGGTAACGTTCGACTGGTATAAGAAAACCACCAAAGACTGGCTTGTTCACGCTCCTCAGCTGACATCTTATGGCACAGGCGCTCCTGAGATCAACGGCGGCGACGTGGTTAACAAAGGTTTGGAAATAGCTTTCGTCTGGAGAGACAACCTCGGCGATTTTAAATACACAGTGGGTGTCAACGCTTCCACAAACAAAAACGAAGTTACCCGTATCGACAACGAGGAGGGAATAATCCACGGCAGCAGAGGCGTGCTTGCCGAAAACACCGAAGAGCTTTACCGTGTGGAGGTGGGTCATCCTATGGGATATTTCTGGGGGTACAAAACCGCAGGCGTGTTCCAAAACCAACAGCAGGTGGACGAGTGGATCGCCGCCGGCAAACCTTACCTGCAGGAGAAGGGCAAGCTTCAGCCCGGCGACCTTATTTTTGTTGACACAAACCAAGACAAAGTTATCAACGAACACGACAAATGCGAAATAGGCAACCCCCATCCTGATTGGACTATGGGTGCGAATATCACAATGTCGTACAAAGGTTTCGACCTCGCTGTCAACGGCTATGGTCAGTTTGGTCAACAGGTGGCACTCAACTATCGCGAGTTCTCTAACACACAGTCGCACAACTACACCACCGACGTTTACACCAAATACTGGGACGGCGAAGGATCTACCAACAAGTATCCCCGTTTCAGCCACGGCAAGGACACCAACTTCAAGGAGATTTCTGACATGTGGCTCGAAGACGCCGACTTTTTCAAAATCTCTAACCTCACATTCGGATACGATTTCAAATATATTTGGAAAAACGCTCCGTTTCAGAAATGCCGTCTCTATTTCACCGTTCAGAACCTTGCCACATTTACCAAATATCCCGGAATGGACCCCGAGGTGGGATATGGAGCTGCCGACAGCTGGGCGTCGGGCATCGACTTGGGATTCTATCCGAATCCCCAGACTATTATGGGTGGTATTAACTTAACATTTTAATTATTATTGACTTATGAGTAAAAATAAAATATATTTTGCGGCTGCATTATCAGCACTGATGTTTGTAGGCTGCGACGACTTTCTCGATACCGAAAATTATACAAAAAAGGATACTGAAATAATGCCCCGTAGCGAGGCCGACATCGAAACATTGCTTGCCGGATGCTATTCTATAATGAATGCCAATGTTTATGGCAAGACCGAGGAGTGTCCGTTTTTCGTGTTTGACATTGCAAGCGACGACCGTCTCGGAGGCGGCAGCACCAGCAACCGCGGAGCTCAGAGCGCCGACCGTCTGCTCAAACGCGACAACCAGTGGATGCAGGAGACCTGGAAGTATCGCTACGACGGTATTTTCCGTGCCAACTCTATCTTTCAGCTTCACGACAGGGTGGTTTCCTGGACAAGCGAGGAACGCAAAAACCATCTCTTGGGCGAGACCCATTTTCTCAGAGGTTTTTATTATTTCAACCTTGTACAGCTTTACGGCGAATGTCCTCTTACATTGAAGATGGAGGAGGAAGACCTTCCAAAAGCGTCTGCCGACCAGCTTTATTCGCAGATAGCCACCGACTTGAAAATGGCAATCGAGATGATGGCTCCCGATTCGTATCAAAAAACTAATACGAGCACCCACGCCACCAAGTGGTCGGCAGAGGCTCTTATGGCACGTGTGTTCCTTTTCTACACAGGATATTACGAAAAGGAGACTCTGCCCACGGTAGATGGTTCGCCCATAACCAAGCAGCAGGTGATAGCCTGGCTCGAAGACTGTATCAACAACAGCGGACACGGACTACTGCCCGACCAGCGCAGCCTCTGGCCCTACACATACGCTCATTGCAAAAAGGCTTACAAATATATGGAGGGCGTTGACGCCGAGTGGGCTTCTGACAACAACAAAGAGGTGCTTTTCGCATTATCGTGCGGCAACAATGGAAACTACGCCAACCGTATTGTGGAATGGTACGGATTGCGCAAGACTTCCGACTCTAAAATATGCTATCCGTTTGTGCCTCAGGGATATTCCAACGGACCTGTAAGCCGCGGACTTTGGGACGACTGGGCCAACGACCCCGACTATGCAGGCGATTATCGTCGCGAGGGCTCTATTTGCGACCGTGCTGTTGAAATGCCCGATTACAAGGGCGACCCCTCAAAGGAGGTTGAAAACAGCAACCTTTTTGCCAAGAAATATGCCGGAACAGCCGCTATTGCTCCCGACGGAAGTATTTATCGTACCTATGCCGCATATTTCGGCGCAGAAAATCACGACCAGCGCGGACTTACTCAAAACGTTATCTTTATCCGTTTTGCCGACGTGCTTTTGATGCATTCCGAACTCACCGAAACTCCCGACGGAATGAACCAGGTGCGTGCCCGCGCCGGTCTGCCCGCTCTGCCATATTCGCTCGACAACATAATCAAGGAACGCCGCTACGAGCTTTGTTTCGAGGCGTTGCGCTGGAACGACCTGCGCCGTTGGCACAAGGTGGAGGAAGTGATGAAGACCCAGGAGGGACAGACGATCCAAAACCGTGGCAAGGACGACAAGTACGTTGATTTCACTGGCGACAATTCGTTCTTGGAACGCTACAAGGCCACAGGTGGATTCTTCAACATTCCCGAGTCTCAGGTTAACTTGTCCGACGGAATACTTTTGCAAAACAAAGGCTGGGGCAATGGCGAAGGCGACTGGACTAAACTACCATACAACACTCTGTAATTTTATAAATTTTGATGGTTGATATAATAAACCCAACGAGTGTCCGTTTTATATGTGTAGTTCATAGTTAAAACGTTTTAGTTTAAATAGAAAATACGTCTTTGCAGCGCAAGGGCGTATTTTTTTTGCGTT
>JAGCNK010000090.1 GCA_017645985.1 Bacteroidales bacterium
CACGGCGTGCGTACGGTGCAGGGCGGCGCAGTAAGGCTCAGCAATACGCCCGAACAGTGGGACCTCGTGCCTAAGACCATCGAACGCAATGTTGACCGAGAAAACCAATCTATCGAGGTAAAACTCCGTTACGACGAATACGATTTCGATTCGCGCATTGTGGCTCAGGCTAATGGCAACGCTATTGAGTTGTCGGTTTATATCGACAAACCCGTGCCCGAGGAATTGAAAGACGCAGGATTCAACCTTGAATTTTTGCCGTCGCAATATTGGAGCAAGATGTTTTTGATGGACGGCCGTCCCAACTTATTCCCAAAATATGCCGCAAGCGAAACCACCACTCGCAACAACGACGAAAAACCAAAACAGTTTAAAGGATTCAGAACCTACGACGACCGTGGCACTGGCAAATTTATCGACCCGCTGCCTTTGGAAACCGGACACACTATTATAGTAGGTTCAGATTGTCCCGAAAGAATGATAAAAATTTCCTCAACCGACAATGAGTTAAAACTTTACGACGGACGTATGTTGGCTCAAAACGGATGGTTTGTGCTCCGTAGCGTTATTCCTCAGGGCAAAACCGGCAAGGTAATCTCTTGGACCATAGAGCCTAACGCCATCGATGGATGGATTCGCAAGCCAAACATCGGTTTCTCGCAAGTGGGATACATTCCTTCGCAACCCAAAACTGCTGTTATAGAACTTGACAAAAAAGACAAGATTCTGCCCACTGCCAAGATTTTCAAAATCGACGAAAACGCCAAACCCATAATGGTTTACGAAGGCAAAACCGATTTCTGGGGCGCATATTACAAATATAATTATGTAAGGTTTGATTTTACACAGGTAAACCAACCCGGCATTTACTACATCCAATACGGTGATAACGAGAGCGAACATTTTATCATCAACAACAATGTTTACAACAAAATCACCGACGCCACTTCCGACGTTTGGATTCCTATCCATATGAACCACATCACAGTAAACGAGGGTTATAGAATTTGGCACGGCGAACCTTTCAAAGAGGGTTACATCCAAGCGCCACCGTCCGACCATTTCGACCTGCATTTCCAAGGCGAAACCACCGACACCAAGTACAAACCCTACGAACTGATTCCGGGACTTAATGTTGGCGGATTTTTTGATGCGGGCGACTTCGACATCGAAACAGGCTCAAACATCAGCGTGGTTCAAAACCTTGTGCGCACTTGGGATCTTTTCCGCTCGGAACGCGACGAAACATTTGTTGACGAAAAACAGCGTTATGTAGACCTCCACCGTCCCGACGGAGTGCCCGACATTATGCAGTATATCGAACACGGCGTGCTCAACCTTGTGGCACAAGCCGAAAACATAGGACATATGTCCTCTACCCTATCAAACGGAGTGTTAGACAATTACCACCATCTTGGCGACGCGGCTTCTATCACCGACGGTTTGCATTACGACCCATCGCTCCCACCCTACACCAAATCAGCCGATGGCAAACACTCTGGCACTAAGGACGATATGTGGGCTTTTACCACTCGCAATCCTATGCTCGACAACCGCGCAGCCACTATGTTCGCCGCCGCAAGCCGTGTGCTCAAAGGTTACAACGACGACCTTGCCAACCGCGCTCTTGTACAGTCAAAACGCCTATTTAAAGAGGCTCAGGAGTTGATAGAACAACGCCGCACCAACAACCGTTTCACCTCGGGCGAACACGATGAACTTTCGATCCGTGGCTTTGGCGATGTGGCTGCCGACCTTCAACTCTACGCCGCCACCAAAGAACAACAATACCTCGACAAATTTAATGAGAAGATTTGGAAGGCATTAGACTTCAACGTAAACTTCACAATCCAAACAGCATTAGACGCAGTAGCCTATATGCCTGACAGTTACAAAGAAAAACTCCGTCCTTATATGGAGAAATACAAAGTTTACTTAGACAGCCTCCAAATCATCAACCCCTACGGAATTCCAATCGGACTTGGCAACTGGGCAGGCGGCGGACAGACCGTTTCGCACGGCACCACAGTTTGCTACGCACACAAATACTTCCCCGACATTATCGGCAGCGAATATGCCTACAAGACAGCGGCTTGGCTCTTTGGATGCCACCCGTATCACAACTATTCGCTCGTAGGTGTGGTAGGCGCAACCCGTCCCAAAGCGGTATTCTACGGCAACAACCGTGCTGACTTCTCATTCATTCCCGGCAATATGGCACCTGGCGTGCTCTTCCGTCAACCCGACCATTTTGAAAACTTCGACGACTGGCCATTCCTCTGGGGTCAAAACGAAGGCACAATCGCCGGCAACACAGGCTATCTGATTTTCGGATTAGCATTTAAAGAGATGATCAAAGAAGATGTAAAATAAACAATTTAGAGTTCAGGTTTCACATTCTTATATAACTACCGCAAATTAAGCGGAAAATCACGAACCGTCGGTGGATATCACCGACGGTTTTTTTTGTAGGAAATATTATTCAAAATATTTGGCGAATAAGGAAACTATATTTATGTTTGCAGTTTGCATTTGAATAAAGCAGAATTAATGAACGACTTGTAAAAAAATGAGGTTATTATTTCTGACAATTACAAATATCGTTAAAGAGATTATGAATTACAAACAGAATTAAAATACTAATTATGAAACTATCAAAACAACTAATTTTATTTTGCATTGTATTTTTTGTTTTTGCCATTAAAAATGTACTTGCGTTTTCTAGTATGGGATTTTACAATCCTTATAGTCCAACAAGCCAGACATTGGATTTTGCGTATTTTTGGATTCCAAAATTTAGTGTAGCTTTGTTTTTGGCAAGTTTTGTTTTTTTGTTTAAAAACAAAATTTGGCTTATATTATTAAGTTTCTTGTGCGATATCTGGCTTTTGACCACAATCATTTATTGGAATTTCAATCATGTAGCTATCAGTTATGATGCAATAACGATGGTAGGTAATATGAATGGTTTTTGGTCCAGCTTGTTTGTGCAACTAAATTTTAAGAATGTTGCCATTATTTTGCTTTCGGTTGTTTTAACAATTGCTATCCTCATTTTCTTTAGAGAAAAGACAAAATCAAATTTAAAGTTTTTTTTGATAACTGTTGGGGTTGTTGCATTGATACTGAATCCTTTGTCAAGAATTAGCTCTCTAAAAACCATGAGCAACCAACAGTTCGGGTATAAAATCAAATATCTTTTTGTGCCTTATTATGAGAGGTATCAATCGTATACAAAAATCGCTCGCTGGAATTTTGGAGAACATTTTTTCTATCAAAAAGAAAATATTTCGTATTTTCCTTGGATATTTATAGAAAAAATCCATAAAGCAATTCAAACAAGCAACATTGTAATAAGCAAAGAAGACGAACAGACTCCTGCATTTAAATCATTCTTGAATTTTGAGGCTACTAATAGACAAGTTAAACAAAACAATAATCTTTTGGTTATTGTGGTAGAAAGCATGGAGAGTTGGTTTCTTAAAGATTCCATAGCAGACAATATCGTAATGCCAAACTTGAAACATTTTTTGGACACGATTCCCCATTTTTATGCCCCAAATCTTAGAGCACAAACCAGAGGAGGTAGTTCGGGCGATGGACAAATGCTTATAAACACCTCGCTTCCTAGTACAGAGTATGGAGGCGCATGTATGAAATATGGAACTAACACATATCCCAATTTTGCTCATTTTTTTGATTATTCCTACACAATAAATCCTTGTACGCCAAATGTTTGGAATCAAAATGTAATTAACAAACATTATGGATACAAACAACTGGTACAAGTTAATACGAGTGAAGCCGATAAATTTGAATTTGCGCACGACGAAAAAAGTTTTGTAACCTTAGATAATATGTTGGATACAGTAAAAGAACCATTCTGTATTCAGCATATTACATATTCTACTCATCCTCCATACGAAAAAGGTAAAAATAGTAAGCTAAAATTCAACAAGGAATATTGTGAGAATATTCAAGAATATTTGTCTAGTTTCAATTATTTGGATAGTTGTATGGCACAATTGTTAAGCAGAATAACCACAGATGAAAAACTAAAAAATACAACAATTGTAATAACTGCCGATCACAATGCTAATGGTAGCTCTTACAAAAAATTTATCAGTCTATATAACATAAATATTAAAAATGAAACATTTTGTCCTTTGATAATTGTTTCTCCCAAAATTAAAGAAAATATTACAGTAACGGATACTTGCTATCAAATGGACATTTTCCCAACAATTCTAAATTTTGTTGAAGGTTCGGAGGATTATTATTTTAAGGGTTTCGGTGTAAATTTGATGGATAGCTCTGCCATAAAAAACAGAATTTTGAGTAACGCAGAAGCTAATCAATTGTCAGATAAATTGATTCCGATTAATTATTTTTCAAAATTTGAATCTATTTCTGATGCAAAATAGTATTTTTCCATAGTTTCGAGTTGCAAGGCCAATTCTTGTATACCCAAGTTTTTCACCCATTAGAAGTAATGCATACCGCATACTAAAACAAAACGGCATCTGAATACTCAGATGCCGTTTTATATTATGGGAAATGATTAACTATTTCTTAGTAAGATACCACCTTACAGCCCAATCTAATTTTTCGCCGGGTTTAAGGTTGGTGTATGCGCCTTGACTTTCGAGTTCTACGTATGAGTCGCCTTGGTTTACGTAAACCTGAATTTCAGCCTCTTCGGGAGCGGGTTCGGATGGTTTAAGGTCTTGGAATTTCTTTTTGAGAATCCAATCGCCATTTGTGAAAGCGAGCCAACCTTTGCCGTCGGCATTGATTTTGCGGTTTTGACGCTCAATGTGGTCGATATCGTACCAAGCGTAACCATCTTTTTTCACAAAGTTCATCAATCCGGCGGGAGTAATAGCCTCCACATCGGCATCAAAATAAACCGAGCCGTGGGCAAGCACACGGGTAATTTCCCAAGGAGCCACTTTGCGGTCTTCGCTGCCTTCGTTGATAAGAGTGTAAGTAACCACAATGCAGTTATCCTTTTTGTCAACCTCAAAACGTTTTTTGATACGCAGCGGAATTTTTTCAGAAAGAGGACTTGTCATAGTTATAACGCCCTTATCCTCAGTTACTTCGTAAGGAGCCATATCGTGTTCGCGCACGGGAGGCCAATTCCATTCCTTTTGGGGACTTGTCCAAAATGTGCTGC
>JAGCNK010000091.1 GCA_017645985.1 Bacteroidales bacterium
AAAGGCTACCAACTCCCTAAATTCAACATCAAGGCTCTCCGCGAAAAAACTGCCAAAGAGCCCACTTGGGTGCACTTTGGTGGCGGAAACATCTTCCGTGCATTTCCCGCAGCCATTCTCAACGACGCGCTCAATAGCGGCAAATACGACCGTGGCGTAATCGTGGCTGAGACCTTCGATTTTGAGGTAATTGACAAGGCATACGCTCCTTACGGCAACCTCTCGCTCTGCGTGAACCTTTGTTCCGACGGCAGCATCGAAAAGAAGGTGATAGCAAGCGTTACCGAGGCTCTCAAAGCCGACCCGCAGTTCAACGATTGGAACCGCTTGGTAGAAATCTTCAAGAACCCAAGTTTGCAGATGATTTCTTTCACCATCACCGAGAAGGGTTACTCCTACAACGAGGCAGACCTCGCTCGCGGACTCAAACCTATGTTTGCTTTGGGCAAGGTAACGGCACTTTTGTTTGAACGTTATCAGGCGGGCGCATATCCATTGACAATTCAGTCGATGGACAACTGTTCGCACAATGGCGACAAAGTGAAAGCCGGCGTGTTTGCATACGCAGAACGTTGGGCGAAGGATGGTCTTGTTCCTCAGGCTTTTGTGGATTATTTGAAAAACGAGAAAACCATCACATTCCCGTGGTCGATGATCGACAAGATTACACCGCGTCCGCACGAAAAGGTAAAAGAATTGTTGGCTGCCGACGGTTTTGAAGATAACAATTACATCGAAACCGAAAAGCACACCTTCACCGCTCCATTTGTTAACGCAGAAGAAGTGCAATATCTTGTTATTGAGGATAATTACACCAACGGTCGTCCTCCGCTCGATTTGGGAGGCGCGCTCTACACCACTCGCGAAACCGTTGACAAGGTGGAGACTATGAAGGTAACAACCTGCCTTAATCCGCTCCACACCGCAATGGCAATCTACGGCTGTATGTTGGGCTACACGCTCATCAGTGCCGAAATGAAAGACGACGACCTCCGTGCATTTATCCAGAAAATCGGATATATGGAGGCAATGCCGGTAGTGGTTGACCCGGGCGTTTTGAACCCCTACGAGTTTATCGGCGCAGTGCTAAACAAGCGTCTGCCCAACCCCTTTATGCCCGACGCTCCGCAACGTATTGCCACCGACACAAGTCAAAAACTCCCCATCCGCTTTGGCGAAACACTCAAAAAATACATCGCACGCGGTCTTGATAAGAGCAACCTTGTGCTAATTCCTTTGGTTTTGGCAGGTTATGCCCGTTACCTCAAAGGCATAAAAGACGACGGAACTCCGTTTGACTGTTCACCCGACCCGATGCTCGAAGAGTTGCAGGCTATTGTGGCACCCTTGGAGATTGGCAAGCCCGATCAAGATTGGAGCGCATTGAAGAAACTTTACAGCCGCAAAGATGTCTTCGCCATCGACCTCTACGAAGCCGGCTTAGGCGAAAAAATCGAAGGTATGGTAAAGGAGCTCTTCGCAGGAAAAGGAGCAGTCCGCGCCACACTGCACAAGTATGTGGTGGCAAGATAGTATAACATTCTAATCCAAAACCACCTTGGCGGTGAGAATGCCGCCAAGGATGGCTTTGGTATTTATTGACTTTCTAATTTCAAAATCGGTGGCAATCTGCAGATACTTAGCCACCTTGATGCATATTGAGATACTGCCCACAAGGTTTCTGCCCTTGTTGAGTCCCGCAAGCATCTGATATGTTACCGACACGTTTTCCTCACCATCCACTTGGTTGTCTACCATCGAAACCGACGCCGACGCATAGCCTGCCGACGAATTGAACATATATTTGGCTGTTAGCGACGAGATAACCGCCTCGGAGTTGTAGCAACGCTTTAAACAATAGTCGTAAATTGTTGATATTTCGTGATTTTGCTTTATTGTAAGAGTTGCAGTTGCCACGTTTTGATTAATATCAATAGAGTAATTCTTTTCAGGGAAAAACTCCGAATTGTAGGTTTCTTTTCCTTGGGTAAAAATATCCTGAATCTTTAGTTTCTCTCTTATAACGGTTTCTAAACCATAGCTTTGCGCTTTTTGACGGTCGTTTTCTGTGCCGTAAAATGTGAGGCGGTTGTTTTTGGCGTAGGAATATCCGTATATCATCCAAACATTGTTGATGAACTGGTGTTTGGCATTGATTTTAAAAGCCGACGACTGCGCCAGAGTGCTGTCGCCAGAGCTGACGAACATAAATTTGTTGTCGGCGGCAGACTTGGATGATGCCGATAAAATGATATTTAAATATAATCTTTGCAAAAAATATCTTTTCATAAAACGGCTTTCATGGTTTTGTACACCGTGCCATACAGCGTTGATATTATAACGAGATGATATGGTGTTGATATATTCTCCTGTGTGGATATAGTATTTCACATAGTCGGCGTCGGTTTTGTAAAACGCCTTTTCAAACTCGTTGAGTTCCTGTTCGCCGTTTTGGTTGTAGTCGTTCCACACATAGTAGCCGTTGCCCGCCGATGTTTTGAGAAATGTGTAGCCCGCTTTTTCCATTATTCCAGTTTCGCTCTCGATATGCGAGTCGATTTTGAGCTGGTGATTCCATAGTTGAAGCGTTGCTTTCGTTCTGCCTGTCAAAGAGTTTGATTTATTGTAAGATACGCTGTCGATGGTTTGCCTGATATTTTTTAGAATTTCAATACCCGATAATTTGAGCACGTCGGAAGAATGAATATCGTATTCGGCTGATATAGAATGTGTTGTACTCTGGACATCCGACGTGTAAACATCCTCGAAATATGTTTGTCGGCGTAGTGCTGTCAGTCTGAACTGCGAGTTTTCTTTGGCTATTCCAGAATAAATCTTTCCCTCCTGGTAGTTGAGGTCAGCTGAATCTGATAGATGATTGTAACTACCTGATTTAATGTTGTATGATGCGCCTGATATGAAGTGATTTTTCAACCATTCGGCATAATATCCTGCGGTGATTCGGCGGTTGTTTTCGTCTGTATTTTCAGAGAAACGGCAGTCGGTGTCTAATCCCGACCTGAACGTTTTTTTTGTGTAATAAATATATAAGGTGTTGCCCGCGCCCCTGAAAACATTTTCAATATCAGCCAAAACGGTTGACACTCCGCACGACAATCCCGAGTCGGCTTTGCTGGCAAAATCCAGTTGAAGAAACTGCTCCTGATTGAACTGAGTGTATTGTGGAATGTTCCAGAGCCGTTGAAAATTGCTGCTCTTGTTGCTTTGCAGCGATGCAAACCGCTTGCTCGAAAACTTGTAATTTGCCTTTGCAAAAGTGTTTCGCAGGGTGTCGGCGTTTCTGAACCTTCGGAAAAAAGTGTAACTTCCGGCGTAGGTGTCGTTGTAATATCCATTGGGCAAAAAACGGTTTTCGATGTTTTTCAGCAGCACTGTCTCGGTAGAAAAGTATGTCAGGCTGTCGGGCTGAGTGCGTGTAACGAGGGCTATGTACTGCTTGTTTTTGGGCGGCGATAGGTTCGCCGCCGCTGTGTCGCTGTCGTCGGCATCATCGTCGGGCATCTTGTCGTATTCGGCTATGTAGTGAACGGTGGCTTTGGTAGCACCCTTTTTCACACCCGCCGCCACGTGATGAAACGCGCTGTTGTATAGCGAATTGCTGTATTCAAAATCTACCGTTATGAGCGACTGGGCGGTTATCTGGTTTTTGGGCGTGAAGGTGATAGAGCCGGAGTTGTAGTCGATGGTGTAGTCGTTGTCGCTGCCGGGAGTTAGCTTTTGACCGTTGAGCCATACTGTCTCGGTGTGTGTCAGCACTATTATCGGCTCTCCGTTGTCGGATGTGAGGTAGTACGGACCTTGCGAGTTTTCTGTGCCGTTGATTTGCTGACGGCGGTAACGTCCTTTGAGCGAGGCTGTTGCCATCTGCACATACACCGAGTCGCTTTTTCCTTTCTTGATAGGAGAGGAGGTGGTAAACTCAAATCCTTTTATTTTTTTATTATAATTTATAAAATCAGTACCATTTTGATTTAAAAATATATCACCTGCTGAGAATTTTGAACCGCCTTTGCTCACCGAAATCTGTGCACTGCTGAGTTCCGAAATCTGCCGTGTGGTGCCGTCGTCGTCAACTGGCATATCTGAATCCAATATGGACACATCCACTGTGAACCCTCCGCCAATAGGTCCGGATATTTGCAGGTCGGTCTGTGTGGATTGCGACAGGTTTTTGTTGTTGCCGTTGGCGAGTGATTTCTGCATGTAGCCGTGCTTTTCAAGACTGTCGGCAGGCATCTCACGCTCTTTTTCGGGCTGGTCTAACCCGAGTAGCGCACGCACAGGCTGCGACGGTTCGAGCCTCTCCACAATTACGCTGTCGTTATAGATGTAGTGCGGTTGCGCAATTGATTTAATTATGCTCAAAAGTGAGTCGGAAACGCTTCCGTCTGAAATAATTTTTGTATAACTTTGTGGCGTGGCGGTTGTGTCCTGGGCACACACATTTGATACGCTCAGCATAAATGCCGCCGTGCATAATACTTTCAACATCAACCCTATAAGCAATGAACGTTTCAAGAGTTTTAGATTTTTTGAGCCAGTTAAAATGCAACAACAACCGCGACTGGTTTGCTGCGCACAAAGATACTTATTTGCAGATAAACAAAGAAACGGCAGAGTTTGCCGACAATATGATTCTTAACATTTCGCAGTTTGACCCTATGGGCAACCTCACCGCCAAGGACTGCACTTACAGAATATACCGCGACACCAGGTTCTCGGCCGACAAGTCTCCGTTCAAGACCCACATAGGCGTGTATGTGTGCCGTGGAGGCAAAAACAGCGAACTGGCTGGATACTATATACATTTTGAGCCCGGCAACTGTATGGTGGCTGGCGGAGTGTGGTGTCCGCAAAAGGAGAATCTTGAATATATCCGCCGCTTTATCTACAACGATCCGCAGTCGTATCTCAGCATCCTAAACCATAAGGATTTCAAGGGCAACTTCCAACTTATGGACGACAAGCTGAAGACTGCGCCCAAGGGCTATCCAAAGGATTTTGAGCATATCGACCTGATTCGTTACAAATCGTTTGTGCCATTTAAGAATTTTTCCGACGAAGATTTCTGTGCCGATGATTTTGAAGACAACATTACAAGGCATTTAAAAATGATGCAGCCGTATAATGCATATTTGAATGAGATAATAGAATAAAAAATGTAGAGACGTGCCATGGCGCGTCTCTACAATCAATAATTCATTGTAAATAATTCTGATTAGAACGGCAGGTCGTCGCCTTGTGCAGATGCCTGGGGCTCTTCAACAGGACCAGCGGGCTGACCGGCAGGTTGTGTTGCAGGTTGCTGACCGGTGGGCTGTGCGTT
This sequence comes from Bacteroidales bacterium, assembly GCA_017645985.1. Taxonomy (GTDB): domain Bacteria; phylum Bacteroidota; class Bacteroidia; order Bacteroidales; family UBA3824; genus UBA3824. The sequence goes on from JAGCNK010000091.1 coordinate 5,348, forward strand.
GTTAGCTCCGATACGTTCTATTTTCCAGGCGTTGAGGGTGTTGTACCATTTGCCCTGATATTCGCGGCCGCGGATATCGAACGATACTTTGATGTTTTCGCCTATTTGATACTGGTCGAGCTGTACTCTGTCGCCATATACGTTGAATACGGCGCTCTGAGGATACTGTCCAGGAATTTCGATAACAAAATCTTGCGAAGTCCAGTTGGTGCCGTTGGCAGATACTCCGCTGCGGCGTTCCAAAAGGTGGGTAAGTTTGCCTTCTACTTCTAATGCCATTTGAGTATGTGTTTTATAGGTTTATAAAATTATTTTTTCTTGTTGTCCTTATTCTCTTCGGCTTCGGGATGGATAATCTGAACGAGCTCCATTTCGAAGATCAACAGGCTGTTGGGTTCGATAACGCCGTTGTCCATCTGTCCGTATCCGAGGTCGGGGTGAATCCAAACCTGAACTTTTTCGCCGAGCGACATGAGTTTGAGCATCTCTGTCCAGCCTTTGATAACGCCGCCAACAGTGAATCTTGCGGGCTGGTTGCCTCTGAGGTCGGTGCCGTCAAACTGCTGACCGTTGAGGAATGTGCCACGGTAGAGGCATTCTACCTCGTCTTCGTCGGTGGGGAACTCTTTGCCGTCGCCAGGTTTGAGTATTTTGTACTGAAGTCCGCTCTCGGTGGTGATTACGCCCTCTTTGGTTTTGTTTTCGGCGAGGAATTTCTCAGCCTCGGGAAGGTTGTTGGCGTATTTTTCCTGCTGACGTTTCTCAAAGTAAGAGCGAAGGTACGTGTTGGCCTGCTGGGGAGTGAATCCGAAGTTTGCAGTGTCCTGGTCGATGGCTTTCTTTACACCAGCCATAAACGACTGCAGGTTGATGTCGGAGAAGTCTGTAGCCAGTTGGCTGCCGAACGAAAGTCCCAAAACGTAGCTAGCCGAGTCGAGACCGTTTCCGAGTTTTACATTTGTATTGATACTGTTCTGAGTGCAAGATACCGCACCAGTGAGCATTACGGCTACAGCCGCAATCTTGATAATTTGTTTTTTCATCTCTTTATTTATATGTGTCTGTATTATTAGTCTTCGCCTATTTCAAAAGGAAGTTCGTTGATTTCCTTGTTGCCGCCCACTTCCACGGTGATGAGTTCCACGTCGAAAATCATAGCCGAGTATGCGGGAATCTCTTCAGACGGCTCGTAGTCGCCGTATGCGAGGTCTTGCGGAATGTAGAAAATGTATTCTGCGCCTTCTTTCATCATTTTGATACCCTGGGCGAGACCCGGAATGATGTAGTCGAGAGTGAGCGATGTGGGCTCCTCGCTGTCGAACGACGAGTCGAACACAGTGCCGTCGATCAGCTTGCCTTCGTAGTAGATGTGCACCGCGTCGGAGTCGGTGGGCATGATGCCGTTTTCTTTGCCGGGTTTTACAATTTTGTATTGCAGACCGTTTTCAAGGGTTATTACGCCGGGCTCTTTGGCGTTTTTGTCAAAAAACTCTTTCTGTTTTTTCAGCTGTTCGTTTTTGAGCTTTTCTGCCTTTTCGTTGTAAAATTTCTCGATAAGTTCGGAAGCTTTGTCCTGAGTGATGGCAGGATTGCCGCTTGCCACATCTTTGAAAGCCTTGCCGATAATGTCGGCGTTGACAGGCAGACCTTCGCGGGCGATGTTGTTGGCGAGAAGGTAGCCGATGCAGTAAGATAGCGAGTCTTCAGAGGATGAGATTTTGATTTTGTCGAAATATTTTTGTGCCTGCACCATCGAAGTGCTTGCAACAATCAGTAAAACAATATAAAAGAATCTTTTCATGTTATAGTAGATTTATTTAAAAATTTCTGCGATTTCTTCTTTAACCTTTTCGATAGAGTCTTGCACGGGGTTCTGGTCCGACTGGGTCATCATCTGCAAGATGTATCTGCTGAGGTCGAGAGCTGTGTTTTCGTCGGTCATACGCTGCGACGCCACATTGATCAATTCCACAATGCTCTCCTTGGCTGTCTTAACGGCGTCCCACGACTCGTCGCTGATGTATATCTGCTGCGACATATTGTGTTCGTATTCGGCTCGTATGGTGGCTATCAGCGCCTTGTGAAAATCTCGCGCCGACATACCTGGCGACTGTACGCGCACGAGCAGGTTGCCAGGGTGGATACGTTCCAAAAACAGTATTATGCGTTCAAAAGCGGCTAATCTCAAGGGTGTTATCACTTTCTGGTTAGCCATAGCAAGTTCCAACCGCTGTTTTTGCTCCTCGCGGGTAAGGAATTGTCTGATAGTAAGATACGTGCAAGCCAGCACAACCAGGGCGGGCAGCAGGTATTTGATTAGTTCTGATAAGTCCATCTTTTTTGTTTAAAATTTCACGCCAAAGGTAATAATTCTTTGCGAAAAATATTACTCTCCGAGGATTTTTAATTTTTTTTTTCAAACACACTTTAATATATTTGCATTATAATTGCTTTTTGAAACGATGAAATTCGGATTATTATTAATGACTATACCACTGCTGCTTGCCTCGTGCGGCGGCAGGGTCGAAAGCGAAGGCTCGTTTTTCGACATCGAGGGGCGCTTTGTGGGCTCGCAGGGCGGCGACACGGTATTTTTGAAACGCGTGGTTGACGGCGGTTACGAGTTTGCCGACAGCACCATAACCTCTGCCGACGGTTCGTTTGCGCTCACTGCCCAGGTGTCGGGTCCCGACTTCTATGTGCTGCATATCAACAGCCTGCCGCAGACCATCACCCTGGTGGCCGACACAAGCCAGCAGATTGTAATCTCTGCCAAACTCGGCAGCTACGACACCGACTACGTGGTGGAAGGTTCGCCCGAAAGCGAGGATATCTGTGAAATGGTGCGTCGACTTAATATTGTGAAACGTGTAAATGATTCGCTCGGATATATTTTTCGCAGCAATATCAACACGCCAAATCTTGAAGCGTTGAAACAGCAGCTTGATTCTGTCTACTACATCAATTACAACTCGCTTAGAAACTATTCTTACGACTATGTGTCGCAGCATCCGTCGTCGCTGGCGTCGATAGTGTGCCTGTCGCAGTATATCGCTCCGCGCGTGCCGGTGTTCGACCCCAAGGACGACATCAAATATTTCAAAAACGTGGCTGAGGCTTTGGACGAACGTTTCCCCGACAATTTTCACGTGGCCAAGCTGCAGCAGTATATCGAGAAGATAGAGACAGCCCAGGAGACAGGCGTTTCGCTCACCGACAAAATCAAGAAGGGCGACAAAGCTCCCGAAATCAAGCTGCCAAACCTCCGTGGCGATTCCATCAAGCTGTCGTCGCTGCGTGGCAAGTACGTGCTGGTGGATTTCTGGGCATCGTGGAGCGCGGTGTCGGAACAGAACAACGCCAACCTGGTGAAATGCTACTGGAAATATTACCATTCTAACTTTACCATTTTCCAAGTGTCGCTCGACAACAACTACGAGCGTTGGAAACAGGCTATCAAGGATCAGAAACTGTCGTGGACCCAGGTGTGCGACCACAAGGTGTGGGACGGCAAGGCTGTTAAGGACTACGGCGCCACCACACTGCCCTACGGAGTGCTTATTTCGCCCGACGGCACAGTGCTGAGCACCGGCATCATATCCGAAAACCTCGACCAGATACTTTCGGAGCATATCGGCAAGCCGCGTTCCGCTCCACGACCGCAACCCGCCCAACAGTAAATTTGTAAACTATTTTTAAACCAAAATAATATGAAAGATTTTTTTAAATACTTTTTCGCAGCCTTAGCAGCAATGTTCCTTTATGGATTTGCTCAGTTTGGACTCTCATTCGTAATGATGATGATGATGTTTTCGATGGGCGGCAGCGGAATGTCTACCAGCACCAAGGTAGAAGACAATTCGGTTCTCCGTCTCCGTCTCAATGGCGCCATTACCGACCGCAGCGTTACCCAGCGCGACGTTTACGGTATGCTCTCCGGCTCGTTGGGCATAGAGCAGACCACTGGTTTGGACGAGATTCTCCGTGGTATCAAAGCTGCCAAAACCGACAAGAAAATTTCGGCTATATATCTCGACTTCAGTTCTATAGCAACCGACTTTGCCAACCTCCAGAACATTCGCGAGGCTCTTGTAGATTTTGCTGAGAGCGGCAAGCTGATATACGCCTGGGCAGAAACTTACAACCTTGCCACATATTACCTCGCAAGCACAGCTACCAAAATATATATGCGCGAGCTCGGCGGTTTGGAAATCACAGGATTGGCATCGCAGTCGATGTTTTACAAGCCTTTTCTCGACCGTCTTGGAATAGATATGCAGGTTATCCGTCACGGCAAGTTCAAAAGCGCGGTGGAACCCTATCTCCAAGGTTCAATGAGCGAAGCTAACCGTATGCAGATGTCCACCCTGGTGAAAGATATCTGGTCGGTGGTGTCGAAGGATATTTGCGCAAGCAAGAATATCTCCGCCGAAGAGTTTGAGCAGCATATCGACAACCTTGATTACTATTCCGACCTCGACCTGTGCGTAAATACTGGTATGATCGACGCCCTTCTGTCGCACAAGGCTGCCGAGGATTCTATCAAGGCGGCTATCGATGTTGACGACGACGAGGAACTTAACATAGTGTCGCTCAGCGGATACCTCACTTCGCTCAAAGACGACAAACCCAAATCAGACAAGATAGCCATCATCTATGCCGAAGGCGAGATAGACCCCACGGGCGATGAGACCACATCTATCACCGCCGCCAAAATTTGCGAGGCATTCAAGACCGCAAAAGACGACGAGGATATTAAGGCTGTTGTATTCCGCATCAATTCGCCCGGCGGCAGCGCTACCGAGAGCGAGGAGATTTACCAGGCAGCCAAAGCACTTGGTGCAGAGAAACCTCTGGTAGTTTCAATGGGCAGTTACGCCGCTTCGGGTGGATATTATATCGCTTGTCCCGCAGCCAAAATTGTGGCAATGCCATCAACAATCACCGGCAGCATAGGAGTGTTTGGCGTTATTCCCAATGTGGAGAAACTTTTGAAAGACTACGAGCTCAACGTGGAAACTGTTGGAACACACAAACATTCGGGAATGGGTTCGATGTACACCAAGATGGATTCTCGCGAGATTGACGTTATCCAGCAGAGCGTGGAAACAGTCTACGGACGTTTTATCAGCCATGTGGCAGAGGGTAGGAATATGACCACCGCCGAGGTTGACTCCATTGGTCAGGGACGTGTTTGGAGCGGTGCATCGGCTTTAAAAATTGGCTTGGTAGATACTCTCGGCTCGCTCAACGACGCTTTGGCTATTGCCGCCGAACTTGCCGACATCAGCGATTATTCTACCACCGCACTTCCTGAATTAAGCGACGATTCTATGTCGATGCTTCTCAATCTGTTGTCGATGAAAATCTTCACTCCC
>JAGCNK010000092.1 GCA_017645985.1 Bacteroidales bacterium
CATTCCCGAGGCCGACGACGCGCTGATGCTCGACTTCTATTCGCCCGAAGACAAGGAGTGGACCACCGTGGAGACCATTCCTGGAAGCAAACGACAGGAATTTAAGCAGATGATTGTGCCTATCAGCCAAAAATGCTACCTCCAAAAGGGATTCAGGTTCCGTTTTAGAAACCATTTCAGCCTTGGTTCGTCCAAACAGCCCGACTTGGTGTCCAATTGCGACTTCTGGCTGGTCGACTATGTGAAATTAGACAAGCTGCGCAATCCTCTCGATACTGTATATCAGGATATTGCGCTTACCAACTGTCCCGAAATCAAGCTTTCGGGCTATATGAACGTGCCGTGGCGTCATTACACCAAGGCAAAAGAGAAGATAGAGGTGTCGTATTCGATTTTTTACCGCAACAACGACAACCAGCCCCGTATGCTCGACTCTATCAAGCTGATGCTCAATGGCAACGGCACTTCCGACACTCTGATGCTCGGTTCGTACAACCTGCCGTCGTATTGGAGTTTTTCAGAGTCGAAGGACTTTAAATACACTTTCAAATCCGACAACGAGCTTTCGGCTGATTATCTTGCTGGTATAAAGTTGGTTAGCGATATTTCGTCGGAAGATTTCGCACCTAACAACATCTATTTCAGTCCCAAGGTTTTTGCCGATTACTACGCACGCGACGACGGCTCTGCCGAGGCGGGCTACGGACTTCACGGCGAAGGTTCTACGGGAGGAATGGTGGCGGTTAAGTTTGCCACTTTTGTAACCGACTATATCAATGGTGTTTACATATATTTCAATCCCACATTTGGCGACCGTCAGGCAGATTTTTTCAACCTTAAGATATGGGACTACCGCGACGGACTGCCGAGCAGCGAACTTTACACCGGCTACAACATACCCCTGCCAAAAGACAAGTGCGGCGAGTTTGTGTTTTTCCCGTTGCAGCACGCTGTGGCTGTTTCCGACACCTTTTTTATAGGATGGCAGAAGGTGCAGAACGAGATTCTCAACGTGGGTTTCGACAAGAGCACCTCGGGAGCGGCTTTCAACTATTACAATATCAACGGACAGTGGAAACGGTCTGCCGAAAAAGGACAGATTATGATACGTCCCGCATTTGGCTCTACCTCTACGCCTGTTGACGACTATGATTTTGATTCTCAGCTGCAAAGCGAGCTTGCCGTTTATCCAAATCCTGCCCAAGACTATGTCCGCATTTCGGGATTGACCGCCGACAAGCCCCTGCGTGCAGTGATACGTGGAGTGTCGGGCGCGGTGGTGATGCAGACTGTTTTGCAAGATAATGACAGCCAGATAGATATATCCTCACTTTCGCCAGGAACATACTTTATTACAATCGAAGGCAACGACCAAAGTGCCAAATTCATAAAAATTAATTAGACAATGACAGACAACAACATAATTGACACCGAAGAAGATTTCGACGACGACGATTTCGCTGCCAACGACGAAGGCGGGGCGGCATTGTCGGAGCATTTCCATTTTGTAGCCGACGCCGGACAGGAGCTTGTGCGTATCGACAAGTTTCTCGACAACCGCATAGCCGGAATCTCGCGCAACAAGATTCAGGAGGCTGCCAAGGCGGGCTGCATCTTTGCCAACGGCAACGTGGTGAAATCAAACTACCGTGTGCATCCCCACGACGAGATTGTGGTTAAGCTGCCGGGCGAACCCGTTGATTTCAAGGTAGAACCCGAGGATATTCCTCTCAACATCGTGTACGAAGACGACGCCCTGATTGTGGTAAACAAACCTGCCGGAATGGTGGTGCATCCTGCCCACGGCAACTATACAGGCACGCTCGTTAACGCGCTGGCTTTCCATCTGGGCGGCAACTCGCAGTTCAGCAGCGACGACATCCGTCCGGGACTTGTGCACCGTATCGACAAGAACACATCGGGACTGCTTGTGATTGCCAAAACCGAGGAGGCAAAGGCAAAACTAGCCAAACAGTTTTTTGACCACACCGTCAACCGCCGCTATCAGGCTCTTGTGTGGGGCGACTTTGACGAGGACTACGGACGTATCGAGGGCAACATCGGACGCAATCCGCGCGACCGCAAGAGCATGTGCGTGTTTGACCCCGAAAGCGGAATCGGCAAGCCCGCTGTAACGCATTTCAAGGTGCTGGAACGCTTCGGATATGTCACACTTATAGAGTGCAAGCTCGAAACCGGCCGCACTCACCAGATACGCGTTCACATGAAGACGCAGAGCCACCCGATATTCAACGACGATGTGTACGGAGGCAACAAGATACTCCGTGGCACCACCTTCACCAAATACAAACGGTTTGTTGAAAACTGTTTCTCGCTGCTGCCAAGCCAGGCGCTGCACGCCAAGACCTTGGAGTTTGTTCACCCGGTTACAGGCAAGGTGCTGTCGTTCGACTCCGACCTGCCCGGCGGATTCACCGAACTTTTGGAGCGGTGGCGCACCTACGCCAAGGCGGGACGAACTTTCGCAGAGGACAACTAAAACGCATTGTTGGTACAATTTTAGTTATTTTATGTTTTTGGTATAATTTTAGCCAATTCGTTACGTTATAAAATAGAATGTGAGTTAACTTTGAACATAATAAAACCGGTAATTATATGCGCAACAAAACATTATTAATCATACTATTCGCACTAATAGCCTCCAATTGTTCGGCTCAGAAACCTGTGTTTGGACTCAGTATGGGAGTCAACCACGCCAACCTTATCGGCCGCGACAGGGTTGAGGACAGCAAGCCGAGGATTGGAATGTGCCCCGGTATCAATGTGGATATTCCGCTCGTGTACGACACCTATCTCGAAATCGGAGCCTACTATTCGCAGCAGGGCGTTACAGTAAAAACCGACGAGATGGTTAAGGCAAGTGTGAGAGAAAAATTTAAGATAACCAAATTTGTTGACTATCTGCAAGTTCCGATTTATTGGAAACAAAGTTTCGGCGATATTTACACCAAGGTTGGACCTTTTGCCTCGATGGCTATCCGCGCCAATTCCGACTGGAAACGAGAACTCGTGTCGCGCGATTCCATCACTGTGGAAAAGGGTCATTACAGCAGCTTTATAAACAAGTTGCGCAAATATGACGTGGGCGCGGCGTTTGCCATTGGCTATCAGACCTCGATAGCCCGCTCGCTCGACATCTTTTTTGACGCAAGCTACAAGATCGGATTCTTCTCCGTGGAGGAAAAAACCGACACTAACAAGAAGGTGCTCCGCAACCAGGTGTTCTGCATTTCGGCGGGAGTCTACTTTGTACAAAACCGTCATTCTAAAATCTACCATCGACGCTAACACGCTGTTCTTATGAAATCAGCCGTAAAAATTACCTTTGCATTGTGCATCGTTCTGATTTTGGGTACGATATGTTCCGAAGTACGCGCACAGGTGTATGGTATGAAGGGCGGCGTCACCATCGGCTCTATCACCACCAAGGAGGTGGAGTCGGTAACGCCTATGCTCAACTACTATTTTGAGGGCTACTATGGCTACCGTATGGCTCGTTACAGATATTGGACAGTGGGATTCGGCTATTTTGGCACAGGAGCCACCTTTACCGACACCGAGCCGGCAAACAATATTCCATACGATGCCAAAGTCAGGTTCAACAATCTTGTAGTGCCTTTTAAACTGAAATATTCGGCTGAGGGACGGCGCAAGCCTCGTCCTTATTTGTACGTGGGGGCAATGCCCGCCATTATGTACAACGAGGACAAGACTATGAAATTCTATAATACCAGAGTGCCTCAGCTCGACTATATCTTTGACTGGACACCTCGCAGGGTTAACGTTTACGTGCTTGCCGGTGGCGGATGCTACTATCGGCATTTTACGGCGGACATTTCGCTTACAATCAACGCTTTCCGCGATTACAAAGAGATAGAGGCGCCTATTTCGTACAACAAGAGCCTGATTCTTACAATCGGTTATCAGGTTTCGGGCGACAGAAGTAAAATTTGGTAATTATTATCCTTTAAGCATATTTTTCACCGCTTCGGCGATAGCTCCGCTGTCGATACCGCACACTTTGTACAAGTCTTGCGGCGAACCATGCTCTATAAATCTGTCGGGAATGCCCAGACGCTTGATTTTCAGATTGTAGAAATGGTCGCAGGCATATTCGCAGATGGCAGAGCCAAATCCTCCTTGCAGCACGTTGTCTTCCACGGTTACAATGCGTTTGTATTTGGCAAAAATGCTGTCTAACAGTGCGGTGTCCAACGGTTTTATAAAGCGCATATCGAAATGTACGGGATATATCTTGTCGGCGTTGAGCAGTTGAAGTGCAAGCTCCACTTCGTGACCTATTGTGCCAATGGATATTACAGCAATGTCCTCACCGTCGGATATTTGGCGGCCTTTGCCAATCTCCATCTCCTCAAAAGGTTTCTCCCAGTCGGGATTAAAGCCGTTGCCCCTGGGATAGCGGATTGAGAACGGACCTTTGCCGCCTAACTGTGCGGTGTATAGCATATTGCGGAGGTCGATCTCGTCCATTGGAGCGGCGCAGGTGAGGTTAGGAATATGGCGGAGGTATGAGATGTCGAACGCACCCTGGTGAGTTGCGCCGTCGGCACCCACAAGTCCCGCACGGTCGAGGCAGAGAATCACAGGCAGACGCGGCAGACACACGTCGTGTATAATCTGGTCGTAAGCACGTTGCATAAACGACGAGTAGATGTTGCAGTAGGGTACAAGTCCCTGAGCCGCC
>JAGCNK010000093.1 GCA_017645985.1 Bacteroidales bacterium
AAGAAAAAGCCCGACGACATCCAGAACATTCTCATCACCGCGCGTATCGACGGCACTTCGCTGTCGGGTATCACCTATCCGATCTACAATTTCAACGTGGACAATTCGGCAGGCGACATGCGCACTTTTACCGCAGCCAACTACGAGGCGGTGGGCATTATTGATAATCTGCCCATTACTGCGCTTACCAACGGCCGTGTGGATGCCACCATCGACGTTGACATCATCACCGGCGACAATACTGGTCGTCTCTACGACTTTGTGGCCGACCAGCTTACAAATATCTCGTCGCTAGCTACGCCGCTGTCGGCTGCCAAGACTCTCGTGGGCGAGCTCGGTTCGCTTATCAAGGCCAAGAGCGGACGCAAGGAGTACCGTTTTTCGTCTACCGTGCGGCTTTACGAGGAACAGGACTTCAACAAACGTATATGCTCGGTGTCGGTGTACACCATTATGCCTATGCAGCGCGACCATTCGGGTGCTGATTTCTCCGCTATGGACACTTATTTAGACTCCGCCGCCAATCCGCAGCTCGACCGTGCTTTGATTCAGAAACTTGTTTCGCAGTCAGACTATCCTTATATCGTGGCTGTGAACTACAAGTCGAAATATGTGTCGGAACCAGTTGTGGGCGACGATATTACATCAGAATATGTGGAGGCCCGCAAGATCAAGGCCAAACGCAATTTTGAGAGCGGACTTATCAGCAGCGACATCTACGTGCAGGAAAACCGCCTGTCGGAATACTTGTCGCAGTTTGTGCAGCTTAAAAGCAGCATCAACAACTATATGCTCAACTCCAAAAACCGCACAACCGACGACTTTGGCAAGATGTATTCGGCTATACTCACCGACTACCGCACTATGCGACACACTGTTATGATGCGCCACCGCGAGTTTTCGCAGAATCCGATTTACAACAACGAGTTCAAGCCTATCTACCAGTCTGTTATGCGCACCGCCGATATTTATCTCGACGGCGACAACACCACCAAGGATATCAAGAATATAGCCCGTATGATGGCCACCTACGGAGACCGTCATCCCGGCAAAACCGACTCCGAGCAAAACGAGGAGGCGTTGCGCACACTCCACGCTGTAAAATTTCCTTCGGGCGAGAGCGTAAGCGATATTGCCGAGCTCAACACTTTGATAACCAAGATAGAAGACCGCCAGTATACGCAGGTGTACGCTGCCAAAATCAACAAGCTCCTCAATATGGAGCCTTCGGCATCGGCCACCGAATACAGCGAAAAACTCAAAGACGACGTAAACTCCACCTACTGCCGCCGCTGCCGCACCGAGGCCGATTCGGCTATAGCCGAATACGCCCGCAGGCTCGACCAGCACAACAACAGCCTGATGCAGACCGCGTTACGCCAGTCGATCTACAACGCCGAACACTCTGTTTTCGTCGCGTTGAAGTTTGAGTCAAACGCAGAGAGCTATTTCAAGGAGCAGTATCCCGACGGCGAAATGCCCGCCGACGCAAAATTTTTGTACGAAGAGTTTTTGAAACTGCGTCAGACACGCGAAAAACTGCAGGCCGACATCAAAACCGACACCGCAGGCGCCAAGACTCCCGCGCTAAAATCACTCTCCGACGACATCACTTCAGCCACTGCCGAGCTCAAAAGGCAGATAGAGTCACTTTGCAACAAAAACCCCCGTTTTTGCGAATAATATAGGCAAAACGGCATTTTGTTTGTGTATTTTTTTGTTGTTTTTATAATAATAGAACTTAAACCTCCGTTTATAGTTTAGGCAGAAAAGAAAGATTATGTTGAAAATTAAAGATACAATAAAGATACAGTTGGCGGCTCTGCTGATTATCATATCGGCAGCGGATAGCAACGCGCAGATTATCCATTTCTCGCAGTTCTATTCGAGTCCGCTGTTCCTGGCACCTTCATACGCAGGCGCCATCGACGCAAGTCGTGTGGTGGTTAACTACCGCAACCAGTGGCCCGAAGCCGGTACTTTCAATACCTACGCGGCGAGCTACGACCAGCACATGTACAAAATCAAGAGCGGTATCGGTGTGATGGCGCTCCGCGACGAGGCTGGCGACGGCAACCTTGGACAGACTCAGGTTGACATCTGCTACTCATGGTACACCAAGGTGTCGCGCGACTGGACTATACGTCCCGGTATGGGTCTCAAATACAACAAACGCAGTATAGACTTCGAAAAACTTATTTTCGGCGATATGATCAACGAGAAGGGCGAGGTAGACAAAGGTACTGCCGAGGCGCAGCCGATGCCCAGCAAGCCGTTCCTTGATATGCAGGTTTCATGTATCGGATACAGCGAGAAATACTGGGGAGGTATCTCGGTCGACCATCTGCTCCGTCCCAAAGCTTCGCTCTACAACGACGACACTTACCGCGAGGATGTGAAGATTTCGGCGTTCGGTGGTGCTAAGTTCTACATCGGAGCCACTCCCACAGCACGAGGCCGCAAGAGCATGGACGATGTGCAGAGCGTTTCTGTTACAGCATTGTACGAATATTCAAAACTTTCCGACCAGTTGAACATCGGCGCATATTGGAACAAGAATCCCTTCACACTCGGTCTTTGGGTTCGTGGTATTCCTGTTGCAGTTCGCGAAGAGAGCTATAGCAATATGGACGCGTTCATCCTCCTGCTCGGTTACAAGATTTTCGACCTCCACATCGGTTACAGCTACGACTTTTCAATCGGCGAGCTGCTCTCTACCACTGGTGGCGCTCACGAGCTGTCGGTGATGTACGAGTTTCAGCCCAAGGCAAAGGCAAAGAAACGCCACGCCGCCATCTCTTGTCCGAAATTGTAACAGCATAGTGGCGTAGCATTTCCGCCATTGAAAATCATCTCTTAGCTATGTAGTTTGCCTGGCTCATGCACACTTCCTGTGCCAGCTTGGTGGCTGTGGTCATTATGTCTTTGATCACCTCAGAGCCTATGCCTTGTTGCAGGCTGTTGAGGTTGATGTTGTGTTTTACCAGTCCGTACACAATGCCGGCGTTGAAGTTGTCGCCCGCGCCTATTGTGCTCACAGGTTTGATTGGTGGAGCGTCGCACTCTACGATGTTGCCTTGGTGGTTGCATACGCAGCCAGCAGCACCCTTGGTGTAGAACAGCGTGGCGTCAGGGTTGATTTGCCGCACTGCTTTTACTGCCTCGTCAAAAGTTGACGCTTTGAAAATAAGGTTGAAATCCTCGTCGCTACCCTTTACAATGCCAGCAGCAGCAATGTTCTCCTCGATGAAAGGCATCACCCGTGGCAGGTCGGGTAGGTGAGGGGCGCGGAAGTTGGGGTCGTATACGGTGAGCACGCCGTTGTCTTTTGCGCTGTCTATCAGACGTTTCATTCCGCTGCGTATTTCGGGCATGATGCCGTAAAACGATCCGAACAGAAAAATGTCGCCTGGCTTGAAGTCAGTGCGGAACAGCTCGTCGTGACATTTGCCCGGACGGCTTTTGTAAAACTGGTAGCGTGCGTTCTTGTGCTCGTCGAGGAACGCGAGCGCCACCGAGGTCTTCATTCCAGAATCTTCGATAACGCTGACCGCCTCCACGCCGTTGTCGGCCAAAAACTTCTTTATGTTCTCTCCGAGCATGTCGGAGCAGATGTCGGTAAGAAACCGTGGCGCAAGTCCGAGACGTCCAAGAGATACCGAAGTGTTGAGTACCGAGCCGCCCGGATTGCCGCCCGTGGGTGTGCCGTTTTCAAAAATAATGTCGAAAACAGTCTCGCCCGCAGTGTGTATTTTTGCCATATATTTAATTTTTTTATTGTCAGAATGTAAAAATAAGTAATTTTTTTGTTCTACAAATAAATAAACGTCGTATATTTGTAAGGAAAAAAAAAGACATTATGGCAAAAATATTAATCATAGACGACGAACGTGCCATCAGGAGCACGCTCAAAGACATTTTAAGCTACGAATCACACGAAGTTGAACTTGCCCAGGACGGTTTCGAAGGTTTGGAAAAACTATCCTCCGGCAATTTCGACATTGTATTGTGCGACATCAAGATGCCCAAGATGGACGGACTGGAAGTGCTGTCGGAAATCATGGCAAGAAATATTGATGTGGCAGTAGTGATGATTTCGGGACACGGCACTGTGGAAACCGCTGTGGAGGCGATCAAGAAAGGAGCGTACGACTTTATCGAAAAACCGCTCGACCTCAACCGCCTGCTCGTGGTTATCAAGAATGCTACAGAGCGCGGAAGCCACGTGGCTGAAATCAAGACCCTCAAACAGAAACTCAACCGCAAATACGAGATGGTAGGCGAATCGCCCGCCATACGCCATATCAAAGAGATTATCGAACGTGTAGCGCCCACCGACGCACGTGTGCTTATTCAGGGCGAAAACGGAACAGGAAAAGAAATCGTGTCGCGATGGCTGCACGAGAAGAGCCAGCGTGCCGGAGGTCCTTTTATCGAGGTAAACTGCGCCGCCATTCCGTCGGAACTTATCGAGAGCGAACTTTTCGGTCACGAGAAGGGCGCGTTCACTTCGGCTATGAAACAGCAGAAAGGCAAGTTTGAGGCTGCCGACAACGGTACAATCTTCTTAGACGAGATTGGCGATATGAGTCTCGCCGCCCAGGCCAAGGTGCTGCGTGTGCTGCAGGAAAACAAGATTTCGCGCGTGGGATCTGACAAGGAGATCAAAATCAATGTGCGCGTTATTGCCGCCACCAACAAGAACCTCAAGGAGGAGATTGCCGCAGGACGTTTCCGCGAGGACCTTTATCACCGTCTCAGCGTTATCATCATCAAAGTGCCGTCGCTCAACGAGCGTCTGGAGGATATTCCCCTGCTGGTCGACTATTTCAACAACCAGATTTCGGGCGAGTACTACTCCAATCCCAAGACCTTCACGCCCGACGCCATTGCCGAACTTCAGAAAATCAACTGGACAGGAAATATCCGCGAGTTCCGCAACGTGCTCGAACGCCTTATCATCCTTTGCGGCAATGAGGTTACGGGCAAGGACGTGCTAACATACGCTTCACCGCTATCCTGATGATCCAACGGCTCACCGACATCGCCGACCTCAACAATCTGGAATTTGTGGCGGCGCATATCACCGAAGGTTTTATGACGGGACTTCACAAGAGTCCCTTCCATGGTTTTTCGGCAGAGTTTAACGAGCACCGCCTTTACAACAAGGGCGAGAGCACCCGCCATATCGACTGGAAACTGTATGCCCGCACCGACAAGCTATTTGTGAAACGTTACGAGGAGGAGACCAACCTCCGCTGCTACATACTTATCGACACTTCGCCGTCGATGCGCTACAAGGCTGCTGGCGAAAAATTCAACAAGCTTGAATTTTCGTCGGTGTGCGCCGCCGCCATAATCAATCTTTTGCGCACTCAGCGCGATGCCGTGGCTCTCACTTTGTTTGACCGCGACATTTCTTTTTCGTGCGACGCCAAGGTGTCGACCGTGCATGCCAAAATGCTTTTTTCCACATTGCAGAAAACCATCGACCAGCCTACGCCGGTCGTTGACGCTGAGTCAACGGGTTCTATTGCCAAATGTCTTCACACCATAGCCGAAAGCATTCATAAACGCTCGTTGGTGTTGATTTTCAGCGATTTGTTTGATACAGCCGATGAGGAAAGTGTTTTTGCAGGACTTCAACATTTGCGACACGCCAAGCACGATGTGGTGCTGTTTCACGTTTTAGACCGAGCCACCGAATTGGATTTTAATTTCGAAAACCGTCCTTATAAGTTTGTGGATATGGAATCGGGCGAAACCGTCGCCCTCAATCCGCTCGACTATAAAGAAACATACCGCAGTCTGTCGTCGGGATTCTGCACCCGTTTGAAACAGCACTGCGGTATGTACAATATGGATTATGTGGAGGCCAACATCTCAAAATCCTTCAAAGAGATACTTGTGCCGTATCTGCTCAAAAGGGCGGTGATGCATTAGCCTCGCATATTATTTCACCTTAAACGAGTCGATGAACTTGTTGCTCTCCTTGGTAGAAACTTCAGACTCTTCGGCGATTGTGCCAAACTGATAGTAGCGTTTGCCTACGAAAAACGCACGCATATTGATAACCAGGTTGTCGCGTTTGCCCGAGAATGAGAGTCCTTTGTTGCCGTCGATACGTTCCGAAGAAGACTTGTCGATCTTGCTTCCCATCTTTTTCATAAACGATTCGGCCTGAGTTTTCAAAGTAGCCTCTACGTTGGCGTCGGTAACTGCACCTGCGGGATAGTCAGAGTAGCTTAAGAAATAGCTGCCCTTGTCGCTCTTGGTGTATACGTACTGAACGTTTTCGATAGTGCCGGCCTTGGTGGTGTATGAGTTTTTGGTAGGACCAGCGGGCGGCATCGGGAAATTGATCGAGAATCTGCCCTCAGCCGACTTGAACGAGTTGTCGTCTTTATCTTCTTTCTTGTTGTCCTTCTTGTTGTCGGGAGCGGGTTGTGCATCGTTGTCGGGAGCCGGCTGCACGTTGTTGTCGGTGGTGTTGTCGGTAATCTCTGTTTCCTTTCCGTTGGGTTTATTGTTGTTGTTGGTGGTAGGAACGCATGATGCTACTCCTAATAATGCGGTCACCATTGCCGCGTAAATGAGCTTTTTCATCTTCTTGTGTTTTTGAGTTTTTGTTTTACAAAGCAAATATATGAATTTTTTTTGTTACAAGTTAACAAAAATGACAAAAATTTTTGGTAACTTTGTCTTCTGTAAAATTAAACTATATGGTATAAAATTTGTTTTTACAACAGAGTTAACAACGAAAAACACAGCACTATGAAAAAGATATCATTACTTCTGATCATTACTGCGGCACTCTCCGCATTCTGTATCAACGCTTCTGCCAAAGGCGGCTATCCCGAAAAGAACATCTCTATAGCGGGTCCTCAGCAGCCTGTCGACATCTTGGACGACACCGACCCCGACATTCTCTGGTGGTTCGACATCCAAATCAAGATAGATCCCAAGAAACGCGACATCGAGATTATCTCTGGCGCGTCAAAAGTTTCTTCCGGCTCTAAAAAGGTGTTTGAAAAGGCAGTTTGGAAGGGCGTGGCAAGAAAACGCATCGTTATCGGTCCTTTCCCCTGCAAGCAGCAGGCCGACAATGCCACAATCTATTACAAAAAGAACATCGACAAGGTTACCGGCATACCTCAGGGCGAGATTCCCCGCGAACTTTACTGGTTCCAGGTTTCGTTTAACGAGCTCAAACGCATCGGCGCTTACGAGTTTGCTCACAGCCCCGCTGCCGTTTCGTCAGGTTCTTACGACCAGTTTAAAAACGCTCTCTTCGAGGGTATCTCATTTAAGCTGCTCTCTATCGGACCTTTCGCCAACTACGAGGACGAAAAACAAGGCATCGCAGTTGACGGCAACATCTGGGCTGAGAAAGCCAAGTCTATCTACCGTCAAAACGAATAGTATTAAATGTTGACCGGACTATATTTCGGCTCGTTCAACCCGATTCACAACGGACACCTGATGCTCGCCAACTACCTTGTGGAGTATGGCGGCATCGGCGAGTTGTGGTTTGTTATCAGTCCGCAGAATCCTTTCAAAGAGAAAAAATCGCTGCTGCCCGACTATCAGCGGCTTGAACTTGTGCACCGCGCAGTCGACGATTACAAGAAATTCCGCGCCTGCGATGTGGAGTTCTCCCTCCCAAAACCGTCGTACACAATCGACACGCTTACTTATCTCAAAGAGAAATATCCCAACAAGGAGTTTTGCCTGATAATCGGCAGCGACAATATTGAGCGTTTCCCACGTTGGAAAAACGCGCAGCAGATTATCGACAACTATCACATTCTTGTTTTCCCACGCAAGGACTGTCCCGTGGGCGATTTTGCCAACCTCCCCAACGTGCATATCGTTGACGCGCCACTTATCGAGGTGTCAAGCACATTTATACGCGAATCCATAGCCGGCGGCAAGGATGTGCGTTTCTATATGCCTCCGAAGGTTTGGGAGTATGTTGACGAAATGAATTTTTACAAGAAGTAGGGGCTTTTTTTACAGCTGCTCGTCTCTCGAAGCATCCAACCTTATAAATATAAACAGCAGTATCGTGAACGACCATAGCGAGCTGCCTCCGTAGCTGAAAAACGGCAGCGGAATGCCTATGACAGGCACCATTCCTATGGTCATACCCACATTGATGGCAAGGTGCAGAAACAATATCGACGCCACGCAGTATCCGTAAATTCTTGAAAACGACGAACGCTGCTGTTCGGCAAGCCACATTATCCTGATTATCAGAAACACAAAGAGTCCGATTATCACCGTTGCGCCTACGAATCCCCATTCCTCGCCCACGGTGCAGAATATGAAGTCGGTGGCCTGCTCGGGCACAAAGTTAAACTTGGTCTGCGTTCCTTCCAGGAAACCCTTGCCGGTGAGACCGCCCGAACCAATGGCTATCTTGCTCTGTTCCACGTTGTAACCCGTTCCCTGAGGGTCGTTTTCCACTCCGAGAAACACATTGATGAGGGTCTGCTGGTGCTGGGTCATTATGTTGTGAAAAATATAGTCTACCGAAAACATAAGCACAAGCGAGCCTGCGAGAATAACTATGCCCACTGCTATGGAGGTGTTTTTTTTGAGATAGGCGTACACCAGAAACATCACCGACGAGATAAGTGTGGATATGAGCAGAAGGCGGTCGATGGCATACTTGTCGTTCATAAGCCAGTGGTTGCAAGCCCACAATGCTCCGAACATAACGGCTAATACGCCGGTGCTGATGGCTGTTTCCACAATATCCTGACGATGAAGGAAATAGATAAATTCAGCAAGCACAAGCAATCCTACAATCACCACCCAGAGCGGATGCAGCAGCGTGGCTATGAACACCGCAATGGCAAGCACTATCAGCGCAAGAAAATATCCTGGCAATCCTTCTCTGTACATCACAAAAATCATACTTGCGTATACCAGCACCGAACCCATGTCGGGCTGAAGAAGAATCAGCATTGCGGGCATCAGTATGATGGCTGCAATCTTCATCATATTCTTGATGCAGGGCAGCGTAAACGAAGATATGTCGAAGTCGAAACTGCTCATAAGCTTGGCTATGGCAAGCGCAGTGGCAAACTTGGCAAACTCGGCAGGCTGAAACTTGATAGAGTCGGTAATCACAAACCACGACCTGGCACCGTTGGTCTTGGTGCCCAGTATCAGCACAAGTATCAACGCTATTATGAATAGACCGTACACTATGTACGCAAATATGGAGTAAGCCCTTGCCTGAAATGCCATTACGATGGTGATGATGGCGTATGCGATGCCTATCCACACCAGCTGTTTGCCGTAACGCTGCGACATTGAGAGTATGCTGCTGTGGCTTTCGTCGTACACAGCCGAGTATATGTTGATCCATCCGAGAATTACCAACGCGGTGTAAATCAACACTGTTACCCAGTCGATTGAAAGAAATATGTTGCCTCCTCTGTGTTTCATTGTCGTTTGGCAGCGGTTTTAATTGAGTCTTGTTTCATATTTTGCAAAAGCGGACCGATGAGGTCGGCTTCGAGCATTCGTTTTTCCACATCTTTGCGCGAAACCTCGCCTTTGAGATATTTTTCAATCATTAGTCCGGCTATAGGTGCGGCGTATGTGGCGCCGAATCCGCCGTTTTCTACGTACACAGCCACTGCAATTTTGGGATGGTCCATAGGTGCGAACGCCTCAAAAATAGAGTGGTCTTTGCCGTGCGGGTTTTGCGCAGTACCGGTTTTGCCGCAAACAGCCACTCCCGGCACTTGCGCCGAGCGCCCTGTGCCGTATTCGCACACAGCCCTCATACCTTGTATTACAGGTTCGAAGTAGCGTGAGTCGATGCCAGTCTCCTGACGTTCGGTAAGACGGCGGGCTATGGTGTCGCGTCCCTCTATGCGCTTGACAATGTGAGGAATAATGTAGTATCCACGGTTGGCGATGGTGGCGCAGGCGTTGCAAATTTGCAACGGCGTGAAACTAAGCTCGCCCTGACCAATCGAGAGCGAGATAATTGTGAACGCGCTCCAGTGTCCTTCGCCGTAGAATTTGTTGTAATAGTCTTTGGTGTAGATGATTCCCTTGTTCTCTTGTGAAAGGTCGCTGCCGAGTTTTACGCCAAGTCCGAAGCTCTGCACACGGCGGCGCCAGTTGGAATATGCGCTGTCGGCACGGTGGTATTTCTTGTCGCCGATAATCTTGGTAAACTCGTAGCAGAAATATGCGTTGCACGAGTGCT
>JAGCNK010000094.1 GCA_017645985.1 Bacteroidales bacterium
AATAATTATAATATTAATAAAAAACACTCTATAAAAATAGAAAAAAACGAACTTATCGCAAAGATCAATTCTGTTCTCGCTAACGAATTTGAAGTAGAAGAAACCGAAATCGCTCCCGAAAAAGAGATCAAAGCAACTCTTCAGCTCGACAGCCTCAGCCTCGTAGACATGATCGCCGTTATCGAGGAAGAATTCGGCGTTGAAATCAAAGGTCAGAGTGTTGCACAGGTTAAGACATTCCAGAACCTCTACGATTTCGTATTCGAAAAAACCAACGCTTAACATATGGCCAAAACCGTTCTTTATGCGGGCGACGGGATTAAGACTTTTATTCCGCAGCGCGAACCTATGCTCATGGTTGACAAACTGTTCTCCGTGTCGGAAACCGACGTGGAGACAGGGCTCACCGTGGCAGATGGCAACATCTTTGTAGAAAACGGGGTGTTTGCCGAAACGGGACTCATTGAGCACATAGCTCAGAGCGCCGCCACTTTTGCGGGATACAACGACTGGATCAACAAACGCCCTATCGTCTTGGGATATATAGCCGAAATCAAGAAATTCGCTTTGCAAGCTCCCCTGCCTAAGGTGGGCGACAGCATCGAAACTTCCATGTCGGTAATATCGCAGGCTATGAACATCACGCTCATGAATGCCGAGTCGAAGGTGAACGGTGGCACTGTGGCTGTATGCAAAATGAAAATCTTCATGGACAAATAATGGAGCAGAACAGCAACAACGGCGAACTTTCGGTAACGCTCGACTTCACGGTGCCATTTTACGACCTCGACGCCATACAGATGGTGTGGCACGGCAACTATGTCAAGTACATGGAAAACGCCCGCGAGGCATTCGGAGCGGCATACGGATTTGAGTATCTGCACATTTTCAACAGCGGATACACTGCCCCCGTGGTGGATATGCACATCAAATACCGCAACTCGGCACGAATCGGCGACCGTTTGAAAATCAAAATCACCTACGTGCCGTCAAAAGCAGCCAAAATGGTGTTCCGCTATATTGTTACTCGTCCCGAAGACAACGCAGTGATTATCGAGGCAGAAACCACTCAGTTGTTTGTGTCGCGCTCTGGCACATTCGAGACCTCAAATCCCGAATTTGTGGTGGAATGGAAAAAACGTTGGAACATTCCCCTGCCCAAATCGTCAACCAAATAAAACAGCCGAAAATGCTTATCAAAGATTTTTATTACGTAGAAAACCATACAGCAGAAAGCGACGGAAGCCACGTGTACTCCGTAAGACTCAACACTCAGCACCCCGTATACCAAGGACATTTTCCCGAAAAGCCCATCACACCCGGTGTGTGCAACATTCAGATGATTAAAGAATGTGTTGAAGACGCCACAGCCAAACACCTGACTTTCACAGCAATAGACCGCTGCCGACTTACCGCTATGGTAACGCCCGACGGCTCGCCTATGCTCAACATCAAGGTGCAGACCGACGCTGCCGACTCATCAAAAGTTTCTGCCACAATCTTTTACGGCGAAACCACTTATATGACACTCAGCGGCACTGTTGCCGAAAAATAATTTCCGCGCTATGAAAAAATACGATGTAGTGATAATAGGCGCTGGCCTCGGCGGATTGCAGTGCGCATACATTCTCGCAAAACACGGAATGAAGGTGTGCGTTTTGGAACAAAACCGCCTTATCGGAGGATGCATCCAGACATTCGTGCGCAAAAACACCAAGTTCGACACTGGATTTCACTACATCGGCGGATTAGACGAGGGACAGCCCCTCAACCGCATTTTCAAATACTTCGGACTGATGGATCTGCCGTGGCAGAAACTCGACCCCGACGGATTCGACCAGATCATCTACCGCAACAAGTCGTACATGCTTGTAAACGGCTACGACCGTTTCTGCGACAAGATGTCCGAATATTTTCCCGGCTCGGCTGCCGAACTCAAAACCTACACCGAGTTTCTCCGTGGCGTAGGCGAAGGCATTTTTGATAGTTTCGACCGCGACCCCGAGCAAAACCTTTCAGGCGATACGCTTTTTGGAAAAAACGCCTACCAATACCTTACCAGCACCATCACCGACCCAGTATTGCAAAACGTGCTTTCCGGCACGTCGGCAAAGCTGCATCTCGACAAGCAACGCCTGCCGCTCTACACATTTGCGCAGATCAACAGCTCGTTTATCCAAAGCGCCTACCGAATCCGCGGCGGAGGAATGCAGATAGCCGAAAAACTTGCCCGGAGCATCACAGATATGGGCGGCGAAGTAGTCGCCGGCGCAAAAGTCACCAACCTGTTGGAAGCCGACGGCAGGATTTCAACAGTAGAAATCGAAGGCCGCGAACCTGTGGAAACCAAATACATAATATCCAACATCCACCCCGCAGCCACCCTCCGTCTTGCACAGGAGACCTCTTTTGTAAAAAAGATATACCGCAAGCGCATATCGTCGCTCGAAAACACATTCGGAATGTTCACCGCCAACATCAAGCTCAAGCCTGGCGCTCTTGAATACCTCAACCGCAACGTCTACATTCACGAAACCGACGACATTTGGGACGAAGGCTCGCAAACTGCCGCCGAAAATCCCCGCTGCGCTCTCGTAAGCTACACCGTGCCCGACGACCAGGGCCGCTACGCTCAAAACGTCGATCTGCTCACTCCTATGCTCTGGAGCGATGTGGAACAGTTTCAAGACTCCACACTCGGACACCGTCCGCAGCAATACATAGAAATGAAACAAAAAAAGGCGGAGCAGCTTATCGCCCTCGCCGACAAATATATAAAAGGATTTGCCAACGCGGTGGAAGCGGTTTACACATCCACTCCCCTAACCTACCGCGACTACACCGCCACCGAAAACGGATCGGCATTCGGCATCATCAAAGACTACGACCGCCTGATGTACACCCTGCTCACGCCCAAGACCCCGATACCGAACCTCTGGCTCACAGGTCAGAACCTCAACCTCCACGGCATTCTCGGCGTAAGCATGACATCGTTTTTCTCGTGCGGCGAAATCCTAGGACAAAGGCCCTCATCAAATATGTTTAATATTTAACAATCAAAGCATTATGGAACAAGAAAACAAAAATACAGAAACCCAGAACGACGAGGGTTTCGCATTCGGAAAACTAAACTACAAGCTTCTAATCATAGGATTTGCCATCATCGTATTCGGATTTATTTTGATGGCTGGCGGCGCAAGCGACGACCCCAACGTGTTCAACGAGGAGATTTTCTCATTCCGCCGCATCACCCTCGCTCCCATCGTGGTGCTTTTCGGTTTCGCATTCGAAATATACGCCATTATGCGTAAACCTGAAAAGTAAGCACGACTACAGCATTTCAAGCATTTTATTTTATAAAAAGACTATAACAATGAAAAAGCAATTAGCAGCGGCTATGGCAACCGCTTTGATAAGCACTGCCGCCCTTGCCCAAAACGACGAGGGATTCAAATTCACAACCGTCAAGACTATTCCTATCACTTCAGTTAAAAACCAATACCAGAGCGGCACATGCTGGTGTTTCAGCACATTGTCGTTTTTCGAGGCCGAACTTCTCCGCCTTGGCAAAGGTGAATACGATTTTAGCGAGGCTTTCGTAGTGCACAAGACTATGGAAGACCGCGCCGACAAGGCTGTACGCACCCACGGCGATGTTTCGTTTAGTCCCGGTGGTAGTGCATACGATGTGCTTTTCTGCATGCAAAATTACGGTATTATTCCTCAAGAGGCTATGCCCTCGATGGGAAACCTCAGCGGCGACTCTTTGCCCAACAACAACGAAATGGACAAAGTGGCAGGCGGCATTGTTTCGGCTATTGCCAAAAGCGATGCTAAAAAGATTTCGCCCAACTGGAAAAAATCTCTCAAGGCTGTTTACGACGCATATTTGGGCGTTTGTCCCGAAAAATTCACCTACAAAGGCAAGGAGTACACTCCAAAATCTTACGCAGAATCGCTCGGTTTGAACTTCGACGACTACGTTTCGATCACATCCTTCACCCACCATCCTTTCTACCAGAAATTCATCATCGAGGTGCAGGACAACTGGCGCTGGGACGCACCCTACAATGTGCCTATGGACGAAATGATGCGCATCATCGACAACGCCGTTGACAAGGGCTACACCATTGCCTGGGGCGCCGACGTAAGCGAGCAGGGATTCACCCGCAACGGTATCGGCGTATTTCCCGACGACCAGAACAAAACCACCATCGGTAGCGACCAGGCCCGCTGGACAGGTATGACCACCGCACAGAAAAAAGAGTACCTCACTTCCAAACCCCTTCCCGAAATCACCCCCACTCAGGAGATGCGCCAAATCGCATACGACAACTGGGAGACCACCGACGACCACGGTATGCTCATCTACGGACTTGCAAAAGACCAGAACGGCAAGCTCTACTATATGGTAAAGAACAGCTGGGGCACCGACAACCAGTACAAAGGCACTTGGTACATTTCAAAAGCCTTTGCAGCATACAAGACAATGGATTTTCTGGTACACAAAGACGCTATCCCCGCCGACATAGCTAAAAAACTCGGCATCAAATAACGCGGTAAGAACATAAATTAACGGAATACACACTTAGAAAACCACGGCAGGTGCCGTGGTTTTCTTTTTTTTGAACAAAAATTAAAACGAATAAAAGCGAATCAAAACGAATTAGTGCTTTATGTAAAAAAAACGGGAAATCAAGAAAGACTTGATTTCCCGTTGGTCAAAATATGGATATACGGATGAAGATGGTTCTATCACATATTAGTTGCCAAGACCGAAACGGAGCATAGCCGAAACGGTAAGGTCTTTGTCGCTCTGTTTGAGGTATTCGCGGATAGTGATTTTGTTATCCTGCTCAAACTTCTGGTTGAGAAGAGTGTTCTCCTCGTAGAATTTGTTGATACGACCTTTGGCGATGTTCTCGATCATCTGAGCGGGAACTTCGGTTTCAGCGGCGATTTTAGCCTTGATTTCCTTAGCCTGAGCGCCCTGTTCCTCGGTGATCCAGCCTTTGGTGATGTTAGAAGCGATGTGGTCGTCAGAGTCAACGTGAGCGGGATTGATGCCAACTTTCTTGAGAGCGGCCTCAACCTTCTTCTGAATCTGCTCCTGAACGGTTTTCTCTTTAGCAACCTCGAGCTCCTTGTTGATAACCTCGGGATCGATGCCGTCCTTGTCGATAGCCATAGGCGACATAGCAGCCACCTGCATAGCCACGTTCTTAGCAACGGTAGCGTCGGCGGGTTTGTTGAAAGCGATAGCTGCTGTGAGGCGGTTGCCCATGTGGTTGTAAACTACAGCCTGGTCGCCAGAGATTTTGCCGTAGAAACCGAGCTCAATCTTCTCACCGATAACGCCGTTCTGGTTCATAATCTCGTCGTTGATAGTGCCTTTGCCGTAAGCAACAGCTTTGAGGGCGTCGGCGTCGGCGGGATCGTTGGCGATAGCGGCAGCAAGAATGTCCTGAGTGAACTTAATGAAGTCAGCATTCTTGGCTACGAAGTCAGTCTCGCAGTTGAGCGAAACGATATATGCTTTTTTGCCGTCGGCAGAAACGCCACCGAGCACGCAGCCTTCTTTGGCGTCGCGGTCAGCGCGTTTGCTTGCGATTTTCTGTCCTTTTTTTCTGAGGATGTCGATAGCGGCATCAAAGTCGCCGTTAGATTCGATGAGAGCTTTTTTGCAGTCCATCATACCGGCGCCAGTCATACCTCTGAGTTTCATTACCTCAGATGCTTTAATTTCTGCCATTGTTATATGGTATTAATTCGTTAAAGAAAAACGCCTTCCCGTCTCTTCATTGCGGGAAGGCTTATTAATTAATTGTTGCTATCTTCTGTATTTTCAGCGTCTGCCTTTGCGTCCTCAGCCTTAGCGTCGTCGCCACCCTTGCGAGCGCGGGTTTTGCGAACTTTGCCGTGCTTGTTGTCGGCGCCCTTGGCGTTGTCTTTCTCAGGAGTGTCAACTTTGCGTTCAGCCACACCCTCGGCGATAGCGCCGGTGATGACGTCGAGAACGATAGAGATAGACTTAGCTGCGTCGTCGTTGGCGGGGATTACGAAGTCAACGTCGTTGGGGTTAGAGTTGGTGTCCACCATAGCGAATACGGGGATGTGAAGTCTCTTAGCCTCTTTAACGGCGATTTTCTCTTTGGTAACGTCCACTACGAACAGAGCTGCGGGAACGCGTGTGAGGTCGGCGATAGAACCGAGGTTTTTCTCGAGTTTCTCGCGCTGACGGTTGATCTGGAGTTTCTCGCGCTTAGAAAGTTGGTCGAAAGTGCCGTCGGTAGCCATCTTGTCGATGGTGGTCATTTTCTTAACGGCTTTGCGTACAGTGGGGAAGTTGGTGAGCATACCGCCCGACCAGCGTTCTGTAACGTAAGGCATATTGATAGCCTTAACCTTTTCTGCAACGATTTCCTTAGCCTGCTTTTTGGTAGCAACAAAAAGGATTTTTCTGCCCGATTTAGCAATTTGTTTGATAGCGGCAGCTGCCTCTTCGAGTTTGGCTGCTGTCTTGTGTAAGTCAATTATGTGGATTCCGCCCTTCTCCATAAAGATGTAAGGGGCCATTGCAGGATTCCATTTTCTTTTCAAGTGTCCGAAATGTACACCTGCGTTTAATAAATCTTCGAAATTTACTGCCATTTTAATTGGTGTTTTTGTTTACGTTCTACTTAAATTCAACTGCCGGGTAGCAAAGGGGCAAATCTCTTGCGCCAATGGTCTCGTCAGTTTGGATACTAAACTAAAATTATCGCTTACTGAACTGGAAGCGTTTGCGAGCACCGGGACGACCGGGTTTCTTGCGTTCTACAACGCGAGAGTCGCGACGGAGGAAGCCTTCTTTCTTCAATGCTACGCGGTCTTCGGGGTTGATTTCAACGAGGGCGCGGGCAATACCCAAGCGGATAGCCTCAGCCTGACCTTTGAAACCACCGCCGCATACGTTTACTTTTACGTCGTAGTTTTCAGCTTGGTTGATTTGAGCCAAAGCTTGAACTACTACTTGCTGAAACTGCGGCACGGTGAAGTACTCTTTGTAGTCTTTTCCGTTAACTTTGATTTCTCCTTTGCCGGGAGTTACGAAAACGCGCGCGATAGCGGCTTTTCTTCTGCCTACTTTGTTTGTAACTTCTGCCATGATTATCTAAGATCGTTTAAGTTGATGAGTTTGGGCTGCTGAGCCTCGTGGGGATGCTGCTCGCCCTGATAAACTTTAAGGTTGTTGCGCAGGATGGCGTCGCCGAGTTTGTTTTTGGGAAGCATACCTCTAACGGCTTTTTCAATGATGCGCTCGGGACCGGTGGTCTTCTTGAAGAAATCTTTTGCGATTTCTATTTTCTGGCCGCCCGGATAGAGAGAGTGGTGAACGTACTCTTTCTGATCACATTTGTTTCCTGTCAATCTAATTTTTTCTGCATTGATGACAATCACATTGTCACCACAGTCTACATGCGGAG
>JAGCNK010000014.1 GCA_017645985.1 Bacteroidales bacterium
AAGGTGTATATTTAGGGTTCGACAAGAAGGAGAGCTCACCGCTCTTGGCCTCCTCAATCTTAGCCAACGCGCTCACCGCTGCGTTTTCATCGCCCTCTACTTCGCCGTGAAGGTAGTCGGCAATCATTTTTGCTGTAAATTCCATAAGTCTGCGATTTTTGGCAAAATTAATAAAAGTATTTTTATTACGGGCAAGGAATTTTTGGATTTTTGTCAGTTCGGCGTTTTTTTATTTGGAGGAATAAATTTTTAATGTACTTTTGCGGTGTAAAAAAAACTGCATTTAACTAAACAAGAGCCTACTACTATTAAATAAATGAAATTGTATTACAAAAACAGTATAAAATTTTATATGGGGGGGGGTAGAATCGCCCTTCTCAGCTAATAATATTGATAGTTATTTTTCCCTTGTAGGGTGTACTATGCAAAATAGACATCCGCAAGGGATTTTTATGTATTACCATTAAAACATCTAACAACATGATGAAAGAAAAAACTCAGTCGGCAGTACTTCCGACAAATGACAAACAACAGTACACCAAACCCTCGTTTGAGGTAATCGACCTTAAAATGGAATCGCCCTTGCTCGTTGGCAGCACCGATCCCACATCAATCAACCCACTTCAACGTAAAAATGATTAAGGAGGAACTAAACATGAAAAAGAGCTTTTTAAAATTCCTGCCCCTTATGGCAGCAGTAGTGCTTGCAACATCGTGTAGCAAAGACGATGATACCAATGTATCACAACAACCCGAAAAAAAAGATATACCTTTTTCGATTAAGGCTGATACAGACATCTCACTCTCAAAAATTGCTTATGACGACAACGGGAAACAAGTAAATATCTCCTTCACTGAAAATGACGTTAATAAACTCTCTATGAAGATTTATTCTAACGACCCGGAGAAAGATCAAAAATATTACTGTGATTTAGTACTAACCGACATCAATGGAATATTTACCGGAAACTTCGACAGTTGGAAAGTTCCTGAAGAAGGAGAAGAATTGTTAGCTGTTATTGATGTGTCTCCCGCTAATGCGGATAATTATTCCACCGTATCACTAACAGATTTGTTGACTCATTGTGCTTGCAAATACAAAGGAACGTTCAAATACAACTCTTCTGATTGTCCAGATTACACATACACCGAAGACAATATGCCCAAGGTTCGTCTTACCTGTCAGAAAGCTTATTTTGAATTCTATTTCCCAAATGCGAAAAACAGTGTTGGTTTTGGATGGTCAACACTTTATGAGGGAGAATATTATCCTCCTACTTCTTATCAAACGGTTGACATATCGTCTGATCACAAGTTGTGGTATGCTATGGACAAGGACGTATACAAAGATACAGACTGGTACTATGAACTTGTAATCGAATATGACTTTGATATCATCTACAAGAAAAAAAATTCAGAGATAGCAAAAGGTGTCATCTATTCAGTAACCCGACCCCAACCAAAGAATTAATAATCCATAAGAGATTAATCAATACAACTAACGCCTGGCATCTGTCAGGCGTTTTTTGAAAACAAATATTTTTATTCTACTTTTGAGGCACGAAAAAAAATACCAACTGATATGCAACTAAAACCTGGTTTTATTCTCCGCGAAGTGTGCGGACAAAAAGTGATTGTGGCAGAGGGACTCGGCGCAGTGGACTTTGGCAAACTGCTGAGTCTCAACGATACAGCCGCATTTCTATGGCAAAAGGCTCAGGAAGGCGATTTTACCGCAGAAGGCCTTGCCGAAGCTATGTGCCAGCAATTCGACATTGACCAAGCCACCGCCTTCGCCGATGTAAAGGAAATCATTGACAAGTGGCAGCAACTCGGACTCATACAATGAGTTACGTTGCTTGGTTTGTAAACAGCACGCGGGGCATAAGAGCTAATATCGCCGTCCGCATACTGGCAGGACTTGCGCAGGCTGTCATCGACCTATACGTGGTGTGGCTCAGCCGCCAGTTTATCGACGTGGTGATACCCGAGGGCAGCGACGACGACATTTTCCGTTCCGCGCTGTGGCTCTTTGTGGGCGTTACTGTGGCGGTGCTGCTGCGTGTGGCGTATTACTACCTTACAGTTACGGCAGGCACTATTCAGTCAAACTCAGTAAGAAAGCGTATCTATCAAAAACTCTTTACCACACCGCTCTACAACGGCAAATCGCTACACTCCGGCGACGTGGCATCGCGCCTCGCCAAGGATATAGAACTTGTGAGCGAAGTAAGCACCGACATCCTTCCGCAGATACTGATTATAGGCGTGGAACTTTTAGGCGCATTTCTGCTGCTCAGATATTTCGACGCTCGTCTGGCGTGGCTCTTGGTGATTATCACACCTTTGACTGTGGCGTCGGGCAAATTCATCTCTTACAAACTCCGCAACCTCACCCACGGCATACGCGACGAGGAGAGCCGCATTCAGATGCAGGTGCAGGAGAGCATAGAACAGAACGCAGTGCTCCGCTCGCTATGCTGCCAGAATTTTATGGCCAAGGCGTTAGACTCAATGCACAATGCTTTGCTGTCGAAAACCATCCAGCGCACCCGTTTTATGGTGATAATCCGTGTGATTATGGGGTTGACATTCACATTGGGATATATGGCGGCGTTTGTTTGGGGCGGGCTGCAACTAAAAAACGGCTCGATTTCTTTCGGCACAATGACATCGTTTCTGCAGTTGGTGGGACTGATTCAAGGTCCGATTTACACGCTCCTCACATTTCTGCCCAAGGTGGCGCAATCAACAGCAAGTATCGACCGTCTGGAGCAGATGGAGGCTTCGTCGGAAGAAAATGCCGAAACACTCGCAGCCGAAACAGCTCCGCTTGGCGTTTGTTGCCAAAATGTCACTTTCAAATATGTCCAAGGCGACGAACCTGTTTTAAAGGATTTCTCACACAGATTTGAACCGTCGTCGAAGACCGCCATCACCGGACGAACTGGCATCGGCAAAACCACGCTTTTTCGTCTGATGCTGTCGCTCGTAAAACCTGACAATGGTTCTGTGACAATATTCAACAGTGAAAAAGCGATACCGGTGTCGCCGTCGCTGCGAGGCAATTTTGTGTTTGTGCCGCAGGGCAACACGCTCATAAGCGGCTCTATACGCTACAATCTCTCGCTTGCCAACCCAAATGCCGACGAGGAAACGCTCAAAAACGTGCTTCACGCCGCCTGCGCCGACTTTGTGTTTGATATGAAAGATGGTATCGACACTGTTTTAGGCGAACAAGGCGGGGGACTCAGCGAGGGTCAGGCTCAGCGTATTGCCATTGCCCGAGGACTTCTGCGACCAGGACAGATTTTCCTTTTAGACGAGATTAGTTCGGCTCTCGACGAGGACACCGAAAAGGAACTATACCAAAGATTGTTTGCCGCGTATCCCGACAAAACTATGATTTTTATCACCCACCGTCAGTCGGTAGTAGGGCTGTGCGGCTCAAAAATATATTTAGACTGAAAATGGAAAAACTTTTTTCGCTTCTAAGATTCTCGCTCGGAATAACCCAAAACTTTGAGCAAAAACTCACTGCCGAGGAATGGACAGAGATGTTCAAATCGGCACACCGTCAGGCACTTGTGGGTGTTTTGTTCTGTGGAGTGAAACGCTTAAAAGGCGACTACGCCCCTCCCCTGCCCCTGATGCTTCAATGGACTGCCGAAGCTGAGAAAATCAGCGGAATGAACAAGGCTTTCAACCAGAAGGCCAAGGCGTTGACCGAATTTTTCACCGCCGAAAACCGGAAGTGTTGCATTCTCAAAGGTCAGGCAAACGCACGTTTATATCCCGAACCGCTGAGCCGTCAGCCTGGCGACATCGACATTTTTGTAAGCGGTGGCAAGGACAGTGTGCTGCAACTGCTTGAAACAAAAAAACTTCTGAAGAAAGAAGAGTTAGAGGCTTATCACCACGTCCATATGTCAGATGATTCCGACGGAATAACAGTAGAGGTTCATTTTCGTCCTTCGTCGGGAGTGCACAGCCCGTTTGGCAACAAAGCCCTACAACAATTTCTCAACAATCGGGTAGACAATCTCTCCTTGACTCCCGAAGGATTTCAAATTCCAGATATGCCGTTTGCCTTGGCCATGCAGATGGCTCATATTAAGATACATTTGATGAGCGAAGGTGTGGGAATGAGACAGGTTACCGACTATTACTACCTTTTGAAAAACTCCACAAAAGAAGACCTCGACACTGTGTCGCCGCTGCTCAACAAATTCAGTTTAAAGGCTTTTGCCTCTGGACTGATGTGGCTGCTCAATCATATTTTTGGTCTCGACGAAGAACTGATGCTCATAAAACCCAACGCACGGCGCGGACGTAAGATATTGGAGGAGATTTCAAATCACGGAAATTTCGGATGGTATCACGATTATTATCGCGACGGACTATTAAAACGAATGCTCAAACAGCGGATACGTATGCTCAAAATGTTTTTTGTATTTCCTAAAGATGTGTTTTGGGGAAGAATATATTATTACAAATTCATTATCAGTACAATTCCGCTAAGAATCCGTCACAGGACACTGTCATTAAGAGATGTAGAATTATGAAACATACAGATTATTACAAAGTTGCGGAACATACTTTCAGAGTGTGTTCAAGCCTCAGTTTCGACAATTACAAGCCGTTTATTGTGGCGGAAACTGCCGACACGCTTTTTGCGTTAGACGTGCAGGAGACTACTGCCAATATACCATTCACTCAGGAACTTGCACAAGACGACGAGGGTCAGCGCATTATTTGCGGACATACCCATAACAACGAACCAGTTTTTGAGTTTTGGGACGGGGAACAAAAGGCGGGACTGCTTCTATGCCAGCCCGACTACCGCTCTAACATCCTCTATCTTGAACACGGTTTTGAGCGTTTTGCCACCGACAACGCACTTATGATATTATTCGCATTGGCATCTGCCCATAAATCCACACTGCTGTTTCACTCGTCGGTGATAGCCTACAACGGTGCTGGATATATGTTTCTGGGCAAAAGCGGCACCGGCAAGAGCACTCACTCGAGACTGTGGCTGCAAAATATCGAAGGAACCGACCTTCTCAACGACGACAATCCCGCAGTGCGTATCCTTCCCGACGGTATACGTGTGTACGGCACGCCATGGAGCGGAAAAACAGAGTGTTACAAAAATCTCAGCTGCACTCTCGGAGGCATTGTGATGCTGAGCCAGGCTCCCGAAAACCGAATCAGAGAACTGAAAGGCGTAATAGCTTACGCATCGCTCATTCCGTCGATCTCGGGCAAACGCTGGGATAAGTCGATAGCCGACAGCCTTCACCTGAGCGAAACACAAATTATAGAACAAATACCAATGTGGCATCTTGAATGTCTGCCCGACGCTGCCGCCGCATTGCTCTGCAAAAACACTATAACATGCAACCAGACGCAGATTATCTGATTTCGGAGGTCCTGAAACTTGTGGACGAGGGTCGCGAGGTATATTTTACTCCGCAGGGCAACTCTATGCTGCCGTTTATCATCGGCGGAGTGGAGCGTGTGGGACTCACTCAGCCTAAGCACATTTGCCGAGGACGTGTGGTGCTTGCCCATCTGCCCGAAGGCAACTATGTAATCCACCGCATCATAGGCATCCACGGCAACGACATCACCCTTATGGGTGACGGCAATCTGAAATACTGCGAATACTGCACCCGCAACGACATCAAAGCAGAGGTGTCGCACCTGATAACCAAAGACGGCAAGACAAAGAATTTCAACACCTTCTCACGAAGGTTGGCTGCATTAGTGTGGCGCATATTACGTCCAGTGAGGCGGTGGTTGCTGGCGGCGTACCGACGATTGTTGTTGTAGAGACGCAATGAATTGCGTCTCAAAATTTTATATGGATGTGGGAGACGCAATGAATTGCGTCTCTACCCCTCCATATAACACACATAATATTTGGTTACCGCCTGGGCGAGGGTGGCGACGTTTGAGATGTCGGAGGCTTCGGCGATGTTGCTCAGTGAGCCGTCTTTGCGGAGGATGTTGATGGGCGAGTCGCTGTTGAGGCTGTACGCCTTGTTGTAGAGACGGCCGGTGAATACAAAATAGTCAAGGTATTCGGCTGGGACGGTGTTTTTTAATTCTGATTTCAACGATTCTATGCGCTCAGGTTCGGGTGCTTGATCCGAAATCTCTATCTTAAAGAGGTTTCGGTTGAGGATTCTTTGGCTGAGCGTAGAAATCACCTTGTCGGGGTGGTACTGCCATTGCTTTATCGAGGAATAAATGTCGCTGTCGTCGAGGTCGGCAAAATAGTCGAGCGATGTGCGGTTGTCTATCGGCTGATGAAGGCGGTCGGCGGTGATGTCGTTTTCAAGAAAGAACTTCAACGTGGGCGGTGCGTAAAGGTGGGTGCCTGAGTGTGCAAGTTCGCGGGCGCGGCGCATAATCTTTTTGAGCATCTCCTCTACCACCACAACGGTTTTGTGCAAGTACACCTGCCAATACATCAAGCGTCGGGCAATGAGAAAGTTTTCGATAGAATATATACCCTTGCCCTCGATGGCGGGAGTGTCGCCGCAGGGTGTGAGCATCTTGATAATGCGGTCGCAACCAATTTTGCCTTCGATTACGCCGGTGAAAAAACTGTCGCGGTTGAGATAGTCGAGACGGTCCATATCCAACTGACTCGAAACCAAATTGTGGAGAATTTTTTTGGGGTGCGAACCGTTGAACACCGCAATTCCCTCGGAAATTTTGCCGCCAAGGTCGCGGTTGATGATGTTCATAAACTCCTCAGAGATAGTTTCGTGACTTACATTATTGAAAAAGAAGTGTTCCAAAGTGTGCGAAAAAGGGCCATGTCCCACATCGTGAAGAAGTATGGCTGTGAGTGCGGCGCTGCGTTCCTGCTCGGTAAGTTGAAGTCCCTTTGATTCAAGCACATTTAGAGCGTTTTGCATCAGAAAGGTAGCCCCCACAGAGTGTTGAAACCTTGTGTGCATTGCGCCCGGATATACGTAGCAGCTTAGTCCTAGTTGCTTGATACGCCTCATACGCTGAAACAGAGGATGTTCCATAATGTCGAAAACAATCTCGTTTTCGATATTGATAAACCCGTATACTGGGTCGTTGATAACTTTAAGTTTGTTGGTTTTTGACATTTTTGGGTAATGATTAATTATCGTAGATAAGGTATTTTGCACGGATTTTCAGATAGTTGTCGAGTCCGGGCTGCCAAGTGGCTATAATCTCCTCCTCGGTTTTGCCTTGTTGGAGCATCGTGGGCAGCGAACCGTTGCCGTAGAGCAGTTTGAGAAAATCCTTGCGGTTAATCATATCGTGCTTGGGAAACTTGCTGTACATATCCATAAAGTAGCGCAGGGTGAATTTCAGGCTGTCGGGATTGAAATTGGTGAAATCATATCCATAGCAGCGTTTGCCCTTGTGCTGCGGATTGGTCTGCATTCCGGGCATATCCTTGGGTGTGAAAACGTATGCTCCCATAGTGCTGTCGGGATAGCCTATTGAGGTGAAAGGCCGCTCGGTACCACGTCCCACGCTCACTTGTGTAGCCTCAAAAAAGCAGAGACTCGGATACAGTCTTATGGACAGGTAGTCGGGAAGATTTGGCGACGGTTTTACAGGAGGGGCATAACGGGTGTGGCGAGTATAGTTTTTTACAGGAATAACAGTGAGGTCGCATTCTACGCCGTTTTTGAGCCATCCTTCGTAATTAATCATATTTGCAAGTTCGCCCGCAGTAGTGCCGTAGACAATAGGAATTGGGTCTAGACTTACAAACGAAACGGCATCCTTGTCGCGGACAGGGCCTGCCACATAGTCGATATTAGGATTAGGACGGTCTAACACCACCACAGGAATATTGTTTTCGGCGCACGCCTCCATCACATTGTGCATAGTGCTGATGTAAGTAAAGAAACGGCATCCAACGTCTTGAATATCATAGACCATAATGTCGATGCCATTGAGATGGTCTGCCGAGGGTTTGAGGTTTTTGCCGTAGAGCGACACCACCTCTATGCCTGTTTTCTCGTCCTTGCCCGACACCACACGTTTGCCAGGCTCGGCGTCGCCACGAAAACCATGCTCAGGCGAGTAGATTTTGGAGATTTTGATGCCCTTGTCTAAAAGCATATCTACCAAATGACCGCCAAAAGCCACTGTGGTAGCGTTGCCGGTGAGCCCCACACGCTTGTTTTTTAATAAATGGAAATATGCGGCGGTGTCTTCGGCTGCCACAATCACGGGGAGCGGCTTTGGCTGCGGAGCAGGTGCCTCCTCCTCGAATTTTGAAGAATCTATTTGCGAAACATTTTGAGTGTCAACGCCTTGTTTTTTACCCTTGCATCCCGCAAGTATTAAAAGAAAAAGTGTGTATAATATAATGTGTTTCATGTTGTGAGAAAAAAATTATCTGAACTGTTGAGCCCTTTCGGTGTCGAGTTCGAGCGAGCAGACAACAATGCCGTGGTCGCTCTTGTACTTGTCGGGTTTTTCGGTTGAGAAGGTCTGGTCGATAAGATGGTCGTTGAATACCTTAACCTGAGCCACACGGCCGGTATAGCGCGGGTTTTCGGTAACGAGCTCTTGCGACACCATAATGTGGTCGAGACTTTCGTACATACCGTTGTGAATGTGTGTGTAATAAAAATCCTGATAGCTGCGGCGAGCCTGAATATCATTAACGTGGTAGAGCAGCACATCCCAAACATTGCGTTTAACATCGTCAGGAAGTTTGTGCTGCGGCACTTCACCCGAAATAATGCGGGTGGTAACAGAGTTGCCGGTATCGTTAACGTCGCCAAACACCACCACAGGATTGTCGCGACCTTGCAGATAGTCGCAAAGAATTGTCCTCACTGCCGACGACTCAGCGGCACGGAGCATCAATGAGCGCACTTGAGCACGGGCGAGGTCGATGGGGTTAGTATCCGATTCGCCTTGATAAAAGATTGGACGTTTGGATTTTAAGTGCACCACAAAGAATGTGATGATACCATAGTTTGGAATCAGCACCTTCACCTTAAGCACAGGACGTGTAAAAGTTTTAAAAGGCAATGTTATAAGTTCGCCACGCTGCTGAAATGTTATCATCGATTTTTTTGGGAAATATTCTATCAGCTGAACATCCTGAATAGGATAACGCGAGAGAAGAGCTACGCGGGGCTGTTCGCCATTTTCGCCGGGCATCACCACCTCGGCGTGCTGATAGTTTTTGTTTTGACTGATAATGCGTTCGATTGCCTCAAGATGAAAACACTCTTGAAAACCAATAACGTCGGCGTTCATCTGGTTGAGCATAAAGTTGATCCACTCCGCCTTGCGGTCAAAGTCGTACTGCGAGAGTTTCATCGATCCGTACAT
>JAGCNK010000095.1 GCA_017645985.1 Bacteroidales bacterium
AATGACGTAGCGTAATCAGGGTGTTCTTCGCCAAGTGCCTTTTTGTATATTTCCATTACCTCTGTTCCAAGTCTTATGGCTTCCTGATAGTTGCCAAGGTGTTCATAAAAAATTGCCAAATTACCCAATGATGTAGCGTAATCAGGATGCTCCTCGCCAAGTACTTTTTTGCGGATTTCCATTACCTCTGTTTCAAGTCTTATGGCTTCCTGATAGTTGCCAAGGTGTTCATAAAAATTTGCCAAATTATACAATGACGTAGCGTAATCAGGATCTCCCTCGCCATAATAATAATATTTTTTGTATATTTCCATAAACTCAGAACCCAATCTTATGGCTTCTTGATAGTTGCCAAGGTGAGAATAATAACCTGCCAAATTACCCAATGACGTAGCGTAATCAGGATGTTCCTCACCAAGTACTTTTTTGTAAATTTTCATAGCCTCAGTGCCAAGTCTTATGGCTTCCTGATAGTTGCCTTGATCGGATTTTGTACAAGCAAGATTATTCAAACAACTTGCAATTGCTATTTCCGCCCGGTAATAGTTTTCTGATGTAGGTGATAGTTGTTTCTTGTCGAGTTCATCGCTTTTTTGAAAATACCAAATTGCTTCTTCGTATTTTTGTGCGTTGTAGAGTTCTGTGCCTTGTTCATAATATTGGTTTGACCGCTTGCTTTGCCCCCACACGTATACCGGCAAAAGCAAAATAAATAATAGCGATAATAATTTGTTCATAATAGTCTGCTGATGTATCACAATGCAAAAATGCTACATTATTCAATAAAAAACTAATTTGCCACTATATTTCTATTCCATCCCGTCCACCATTATGAATCCTGCCCACATTTTAGGGTCGATGTATTTTTGGCGTATTTTGTCCTGGGCTGACACAAAAGCGTCGC
Source organism: Bacteroidales bacterium (assembly GCA_017645985.1). Lineage (GTDB taxonomy): Bacteria > Bacteroidota > Bacteroidia > Bacteroidales > UBA3824 > UBA3824. The sequence continues at coordinate 905 of JAGCNK010000095.1, forward strand.
GCTTGCTCTTGCCAGCCATCAGGTTTCGGTAAAACTCGGTCATAAGTTCCTTGGTGGGCTTATCGCTCACGTTCCAAAGACTCATAACTATTGTGTGCGCACCGGCTTTTTTGAATCCGCGCTGAAGTCCGAACACGCCTTCGCTTGTTACCTTGCCCAATCCTGTCTGACAAGCCGAAAGCACAACCAAGTCTAATCCTTTGAAATCCATACGCGAGATATCTTTGGCGGTGAGTATTCCGTCGTCAACGCCGTCGGGTATGAACTGCCGCTGTTCGGAATTGAGCGCAGTGTTGGCGCCGGCGAGGAACAGTCCGCTACGGCTCAGCGAGCGGTCTTCGTGCGAGTCGTGGTCTCCGGCAGAGAGCAAGTCGGCAAAACTTTCTTTCTTGTTTTCGGGTTCGTAAAAACCGTGTGTGGCAATGTGGAGAATCTTAATTCCGCTGCCCGAGAGTTTTTTGAATCTCTCTTCTGTGGCGTCTTTGTCGGTGCCAAAGTTCACGCTGAAACTGCCTTCTTTGAGGATGTCGGTGATTTCCTCCGACTCTATTTTTGCTCCTTTTAAGAATGTTATTCCCGCCCTTTGTGCCTCTTCGTTGGCGTTCTGCCAGTCAGTCTCATCAAAATTGTAGACGATGCCGCCGTATACAGAGGCTTTCTTGTTGGTGTTAGCAGTGTGCTGCAACGCAATTTCGCGGGTGGACGACAGACGGTAAGCGTTGAATTTTTTTGCAAAGATTTCTCCGTTTTCGTCAGAAAGATATTCGATGGCTATGGTGTGAAACTTGCCTGAGGGGGCAAAGTAGACATTGGATACGTCTTGAAGATATTTGTCTAATGGTTTCCAGATTTTGTTGTATAATGCAGGCGAGGTGTAGTCTACATCGTTGGACTCCCAAAAGTCTAATTTCACCGTCTCGGGGGCGGTCATTCCTTTTTTTACAATAAATGCCATGTAGCGTTGTTTGCCGTTGTAGTTGCAATCGGCAAACTCGATGGCAATATCTTTAGGCGACAATTTTTTTTGCACGTCCTGCCATTTTACCGAAAGGTTCTTGGTATAGTCGCCTAGCTCTTTGGTTGATTCCATAAGTGCTCGTTCGTCGTGGTCGATTACCTTGGCAAGCGAGTCGGCGTTCATAGGACGTTTGTCGGGAGATGTCAGGTAGAGTTTGTCGAGCAAAATTCTGTTGTTGCGTATCTTGTTGACAGCCTCCTCCATTTTTGTGTTGCCGCTTTGTTTGATGAGGTTTTGAATTTCGAGTTCGGCATTTAGCAGCAAACCTTTGGCAAAAAGCTGACCGTTGTAGGCGAGTGTTATAAAACTGGTGCTGGGCTGGCAGTAAGCTAAATACGGCATTAATTTGCTGTAGTAGTTAGCATCCTTGTCCCAAAAAACGGCTCGTTCTTGCGCGGTCATTGAGTAGAAGTTTTTCAGAATATTCGAAGCGGTTATGTCGAAACATTCAGTAAATTTTTCGGTGGCCTTGTCGTATTCCTTGGCTTGAAAAAAATAATAGGCGAGATGAGATAACACATAATGGTAGTGTGGGTGATTCTTTCCCACACTTTTGAGTAACTTGTCTGACGCCTGAGTGCCAATATTGATAGCCTCGGAAAGATTGCCGTTGTAATAGTTATATAATGCAAGATTGTCTAATGTTGTGGCATATCTAGGATGGTTTTCTCCTAGTATTGTTTTGTACGATTCCAAAACCTGAGTTACTAGTTTTATAGCCTCGGAGTAGTTGCCGGCATTTGAGTAGTATAGAGCTAGGTTGCTCATCGACTGTATGTAGTCATGGTGCCTTGTTCCGAGTGTTTTTCCGCAGATTTCCAACGCCTGCGAACATAGTTTGATAGCTTCGGTATTGTTGCCAGTTTCAGCGTAATAGTAGGCGAGATTGTGCAGCGACGTGGCATAAAGCTGGCTCTCTTCGCCAAGGATGTTTTTCCAGATGATTGACGCTTGCGACACTAATCTGATGGCCTCTGAGTAGTTGTTGATCTTTGCGTTATAGCTGCCAAGATTGTTTAACGCTATAGCATAGTCGGGATGTTGCTCGCCAAACAGCTGCCGGCGGATGTCCACAACCTCACGTCCCAGCTTGATTGCCTCTGTATAGTTTCCGTTGTCGGAATGGTCCTTTGCGGTATTGTTCAAAACCCCTGCATACACGGCATTGCTTTTTCCAATGGTTTTGCTATAGATATTCAGAATCTCAGTTTCTAGCTTTATCGCCTCGGTATAGTTGCCCACCACGGTATAGTATGTTACTATATTCAACACTATATATGCGTATTCTTCGGATTCTTCGCTTAATAATTCTTTGCTGTAATTCAATGCTTTTGTTCCGGCTTGGATTGCTTTCCAATAATCGCCAAGTTCGGCGTTTTTTTTCATAGCTTGAATCCAGCACATGGCAATAGCCACTTTATTATCGCATCTTTCAAAATATGGAACAGCCTCCTCGAACAATCCGAGATTGTATAATTGCTGACCTTTATTAAAGTATTCGTCAGCCGTCTGCCCTTGCACAAATACAAGAGACTGAGTTAGTAGCAATATTATTAGCAGTGTCTTTTTCATAGAAGTTTAGTTAGTCTGCATATAGTATAGATTGTATAATCCTCCGCGGTTTTTGATGCGTATGGTAAACTCGCCTGTCCATTTGGGAACCCAGGTACATTCGCAGTTGTCGGAATCGGATGTGTCGGATGTGACAAGGTTGCCGTTCTTGTCGTAGATATAGAGGTCGAGGTCGGTGAGCCCTACGCCTTTTACCTGAACTACGGCTTTCTTGTTTTCTTTGAATTTTACTTTGTATGTGTCGGTAGAATAGCTTTTTACCATGTCGAGTGAGTATTTTTCCTCGCCCAGTGCGCCGCGTACCGGTCCGGTGTCCGACATGTCTATCAGCGCCAGCAGGTGAGGATTGTCTTTGGCGAAAGTTCTGGCATCTTCGAGGAGTTTTTCGGCATCGAGTTCTTCTAGTTCAAAGCCGTTTTGATTTAAGATCTGTGCCGCCGTAATGAGCGACACCGCGTTTTTGTTGGCGTAGCCGTAGCGCGAGAGGTCGAACGCAAGCCTCAGGTTCTCCACTGCGGGCGGAATAGGCTTTGCCGTGGTGTCTTTTTCGTCTTCGTTTTTGAAGTCTTGCGCCGATGCGGCTATTCCCATACATAATAAAGCGGTCAATAAGAATAATTTTTTCATTTTGTTCTCCTTTTTGTTTTTTTTGACATATTAATTGGTATTGCAAATATAAGATTTTTTTGTTTCCGCAGTCTGTTTGTATGCGATTTTTTGTAAATTTGCATTGTAATAATAAACCTACGATTATGCCAACGACATCACAAAATACTGAAACACCTGACAATAAATTGGAATGTGTCAACCAGGGACGTCCCGTTTACTTTTCGTATGCCCGCAACAGCACCAAGCAGCCTGGCTGGGAACATATTTCCGACTGTGTGGACGCTATCTTAAAAGAGCTGGAAGCGCAGAACATCGAATACCGCTTAGACAAGCGCGACATCGGTGCGGGCGACCGCATTTCAGATTTTGAGAAGGAGATAGGATGGAACAGCGAGGTGGTTGTGCTGGTTTTTTCCGACAAGTATTTCCGCTCGATGCACTGTATGTACGAGTTTGTGCAGATTAAGAAGGCTCTCAAAAAATACCCCAACAAACGCCTGCTGTGTATCAAGAGCGGCGACTTCAACCTTTCGGACTCAAATTATGTCTACGAACTGGAACACTACTGGGGCGATGTTAAGCAGGAATACGAGGAGATTGAACGCCACAAATCGCGCGAACATTCAGGTGTTGAAAAGGCTGCTTTTGAAAATGGCTTTTACTTCGACGACATTCTCGGTCTCTATCCGTTTTTCAGCGCGATGAACTATTCGTATGCCAACACCAGCGACTGGACGGGCTTTGTCGACGGCATCAGAAAATACTACATTGACACTCCCAAGTCGCTTTTTGCCGACGAGCGCAAGCGTAAGTCGATTTTTAGGAATCTGAAATTCTTCGGCTTGGGTATAGCCACTTTGGCTGTGATTGTGGGATTGCTGCTTTTTAAGCTGATGAGCAATGTGCCTATTGAAGAAGAAGGATTCGCAGTTTCGTTCCCCGAGTACAGCAGCAACACCTATTTTAACGACGGATTAGCATTTATAAAGGCTATCCGTATAGAAGATGAACGCACTGTGATCGATTTCAGAGCCGTAAACACCACTGACGATACTCTCAGGGCTGTTCCTGCTGCTCATTCGCCATCTTTGCACATTGTGGCTGAGGGAAATAAATACGACCTTGTTAAAGCATATTCTATTCCTAAGTGGGTAAATAATTTGCAATCAGGTGAATATGAAGATGTGCCTGAATTTTTCCCAGGCGGAAAAGGTACTCGGGTGGAATTTAGTTTGGAATTTGCGCCCATACCCAGTTCTGCCAAAACTATCGACTTTGTGGACCAGGACGGGTTGGGCATTTTTGGTTTAAAATTGCAGCGCCAAACGCTCAAAGACGGTTTAATGATCCCTCTGTATGATAGCACAAAGGCGTTTGCGATTTTCAACATTGAGTTTAACACCGACCAAACCGTGTTCTTTTGCCGGTATCACAACCTTGCCGACAGCGAGTGCAAATTGTCGGCTTCGCTCTCAGACTGTTACGTTATAGCCGACGGCGCAAAAATCAACCTGACAAATGCTTCGGGCATACCTTTGTCGCCAAATTCAATAGACCTTATAGGCAATGCCAGAGCAGATTTTGCCCTCTTCTTTCCCCCGATAGACTACCGCTCACAGAATATCGAACTGATATTTAACGGACAGATTTGCGTAAGGGATATTAAGATGTAAATTATTTATGGTGTTTTTCCATATTGTTACCTATCTTTGTATCTCAATCTTAATCCTAATAATATGATTTCAAAATATATCGCTTGTGCGTTATCTGCAACTGTGCTTTTAAGTTGCAATTCAAATAACGATACTCAACGCTCTGTGGCGCTTGATATTACATTTGACTCTCCGGCTATGATGTGGGAGGAGACTCTGCCGCTGGGGAATGGTAGGCTGGGGGCGATGCCCGATGGCGGAATTACTAAGGAGACCCTTGTGCTCAACGAGGAGACTATGTGGAGCGGGTCGGAATGGGACCCTTCAAATCCCGAGGCGCAGAAGTATCTGCCCGAAATACGCCAAAAACTTTTGGAGGGCGACAACCTTGCAGCGCAGAATCTTATGTTTCAGCATTTTACCTGCACAGGCAATGGCGGCGAAAATCCTCGCTACGGATATTATCAGACCCTTGGACGGTTTGAGATTGATTTTTCGGAGATGTTTGCCGACTCCTGTTTCGAGGATTACAGCCGTAGCCTGTCGCTAAACAATGCCGTTGCAAATACTTCGTTTACTTTTAATTACAATGGCAAAAAGGCAAAATTCAGCCGTGAGTATTTTGTGTCGATTGCGCAAAACGTGATAGTGGTGAAACTCTCAACCGAAAACGCTCCGTTGAAGTTCTCGTTTGGTTTCTCACGTGGCGAAAGGGCTGAATGTAAATCTAATGGCACCGATGCAGTGATGTCGGGGATGTTGAACAGCGGCGATGAAACCAAAGACGGAGTAAGGTTCGTGTCGCTTGCCAAGGTGGTGAGCCAGAGCGAAAACGAGGCTGTTATCCTTATCTCCGCTTCAACTGACTATAAGCAAATAATTGAACATAAGGAGCATAACGGTTTCGAACCCATCAGAAAAGAGGTGGATTCTGTTATTGATAATTCGCCTAAGGATTATAATCTATTGAAAGATAACCATATAACGGAATATAAGAAATATTTCGACCGTGTGAGTGTGAATATGGGTAGGGCAGATGCCGACGGCGGAGTTGCCAAGATGGATTCTGCCGCATTGTATCTGCAGTTTGGACGCTATCTGTTTATCTGTTCGAGCGTTAACGCACAACTGCCGCCAAACCTTCAAGGTATTTGGGCAGACGCTCTGCACACGGCTTGGAACGGCGACTATCACCTCAATATCAATGTGCAGATGAACCATTGGCCTATGGAGCCGGGCAACCTTTCGGATTTGAACGAACCCATTACACGATATGTTGAGGGACTTGTGCCATCTGGCGAACACACCGCAAAGACCTTTTACGGCACGTCGGGGTGGACGGGTCACGTGCTTGCCAACGCGTGGCATTTTACCGCTCCGAGCGAGAATCCTACGTGGGGTTCTTCGTTTACCGGCGGTGCGTGGATTGCGTTGCAACTGTGGGAGCATTACCTCTTTACCAAAGATTCCGCATACCTTGCCCGTGTGTATCCTGTGCTGAAGGGTTCGGCGGAGTTTCTGCGTGAAAATCTTTTTGAGAAGGACGGCTGTTTGGTTACCGGGCCGAGTACATCGCCCGAAAACGCCTTCCGCTTCAATGGTCAGCGGTGCTGTGTGTGCGCAGGTCCTGTGATGGATACGCAGATTTGTATGGAGATTTTTGCGGCTGTGTGTCAGGCAGCTGACGTTTTAGATACCGACGCTGATTATGCCCAACTGCTGAAAAACACATCACTGCGGCTTTCGCCAATGAAGATTTCGCCCAACGGCTATCTGCAAGAGTGGCTCGAGGATTATGAGGAGATTGAGCCGCAGCACCGTCACGTGAGTCATCTGTTCGGTCTTTACCCTGGAACCACCATCAACACTCCCGAACTTAAAGCCGCCGCCCGCAAGACCTTGGAACGCCGTGGCGATATGGGCACAGGGTGGTCGATGGCGTGGAAAATCAACTTCTGGGCTCGTCTCGGCGATGGAAATCACGCTTACCGTCTGTTTAAAAACCTTCTTCATCCTGTGCCTGCTACCAATGGAGGCATATCGTATTCGGGCGATGGCGCAGGTTCGTATCCGAATCTGTTTTGCGCACATCCGCCGTTTCAGATTGATGGCAACTTTGGCGGCAGCGCGGGCGTTATGGAGATGCTGTTGCAAAGTCACGAGGTAGAGCCCGACGGCACAAGGATAATACGCATTCTTCCTGCCATACCCGACGAGTGGGAGAGCGGTTCGTTCCACGGTCTCAAAGCACGTGGCGGCATCACCGTTGACTGCGTTTGGCAGAAGGGCAAAATCACGGAGCTGAAAATTGATAATCCTTTTGACCAAAAAATTATTGTTGAAAAGGGCAGTCGTTAAGATTTTTTTTGTTATATTTGTATTGACCGTAACTTAATGTTTCGGCTTAGTTTTTGTTGCCTCAAACTATTAAAACACATCAACAAACAACCATGAAATTCAAAAACTTGAAAATTAGAACTCAATTGGGCATTGCCTTTGCCGTGGCGGTGATTCCGCTGATAGTGATGGCTGTGGTGCCAATTTTGATGTTAGGCTCAATCAACGATACCGCCCAGAAACTTGTTAACCGATATGTGCCTATGCTCCATTCGGCCAACGACTTGGTCAACGACTTAGGCAAAACCAGTATGGCTTTTCAAGACCTGCTCAACACCGCCGCTTTGGACGAGGTGTCGCAACAGGCTGCCATCAACGCCTTTGCCGCCACCGACAATAATTTCTCCAATCTTGCCGATTTGGTAGAGAGCGCAGGTGTTCCGCCCGAGCTGAGCGTGGCGTACGATTCGGTTAAGATAATGTTCAACACTTTGGACAGCATGTTTGCCATCGTTGACAGAACGTTTAAACAAACAGGTGACGCCAACGCCGAATTAGTGGTGATGCAGAATGATTACGAGAGCCGCGTGGCAAAGTTTTACAAGCGTATAAAGTCAAATCCCAAATATGCGATACCAAGCGAGCAGCTGCGCCGCAATATGCTGCTCAACAAGCTGCTTTCGCTCCCGGTTATCACCAACAACAACGAGCTGCTCGAAGAATATCTTAACGAGAACGCCGAAATAGAGAAGAACCTCGCCAACACTGCTTTTGACCCCGATCTCAAACGCGAATACTCGCAGATTACCAAAGTTAAGCAAAACTACTTGTCAAAAAGTTCCGTGGTGTATAACGCGTCTATCGACATGCGTGAGGCGTTGTTTGTGCTGCCCGGGCTATGTCTCGACCTCAAAACCCGCACCGAGGAGCTTAGCCGGATAGTGGAGCTCTCTTCGTCGAAACGCGCCCATACTATCGAAGCCGCCACCAAGGAGATGCGTGTGGTAGGATTCACACTGCTGTTTATTGTGATGGGAGTGGTGGTGATTGCGCTGTTTACTTGCACATCTATCATCACCAAAGGTCTGCGCAACAACACCGCCAAGACTATGAAGCTTGCCTCTGGCGACCTTACCACCAGTTTTGAACATTCCGACGGCAATTCTGAAATGTCAATCCTCAACAATTCGATGGCCGATATGAAGGAGACCCTCACCGACATAGTGCGCTCAATATCCGAAACTTCGGAGAATATAGCCACCGCCGCCGGCGAAATGAACCGCGCCAGCCAGCAGATGAGCGGAAGCGCCAACGAACAGGCCGCCTCTGCCGAGGAAATAAGCAGCGCTATCAACGAGATGGCTTCGTCGATCGACCAGAACAGCCAGAACGCCGCCAAGACCGAGAGCATCGTGGACGCCGCCGCCCAATACATCCGCAAGTGCAGCGATGCCGCCAACCAGACTGTTCATACCATTACCGAGATTGCCCAAAAAATCTCCGTTATCGACGACATAGCATTTCAGACCAACATCCTCGCCCTCAACGCCGCAGTGGAGTCTGCACGTGCGGGCGAACACGGCAAGGGCTTTGCCGTGGTTGCCGCCGAGGTGCGCAAGCTTGCCGAAAAATGCGCCATAGCCGCCAAGGATATCGACTCGGTGAGCGCTGGCGGAGTGAATATGGCAAAACTCACCGGCGACGTATTCTCCAAGATGCTGCCCGAGATAGAGCGCACCACAGTGTTGATTAACGAGATAGCCGCCTCGAGCCGCGAACAAGCCACAGGCGGAGCGCAAATCAACACCGCTGTGCAGCGTTTCAATTCAGGTATACAGCAGTTCGCCACAATTTCTGACGAGGTGGCATCAAGCAGCGCCAACCTGATGCAGCAGTCGGAGCGTTTGCAGGAGATTATCAAGTTCTTTAAAGTAAAGAATTAATCAAAATATTATTAACCCCTGATACATAACTGTATGGACGAGAACAAGGAATTTACCGAGGAACAATTCTACGCAATGATAGAGTCTACCGGCGCTGACGCGGACGATTTTGATACTGCCATAAAGGATATGTACGGCGTGCTTTATTCGCCCGACGGCAAGAAACTTATCCGCTTTACCGACCCGAACGTAACCGACTATATGGTTCAGCCCGGCACCGAGATTATCTGCGCCGAGGCGTTTATCGTTTTCGACGACAATATGGAAAACTGCAACCGTGTGGAGCGTATTACAATTCCTCCGTCGGTGCGGCTTATCGGTGGAAGCGCTTTTTCAGGCTGCAAGTGCCTTAAATACATAAATCTTCCGCCCGATTTGGAACTCTTGGGGTGGGGGGCGTTCCGAGCCTGTTATAATGTGGAGATCGACACCCAAGACCCCGACTTGGTGTGTAAAGACAAGATGCTGATCGACCGTAAAGACAAAATGCTCAGGGCTTATTTCGGCACCGATTCTGTGTTGACTGTTCCCGACGAAATAGAAATTATCGACGACTATGTGTTTTTCAACTGCAAGTTTCTCACTGAGGTAACACTGCCCGAAAACGTCCGAGTGGTTGGCAATCACGCTTTTTCGCTTTGCGACCACCTTGTAAATATTCACCTTGGCAATAGTCTTAAATATCTCGGCAACAATAGTTTTGAACTTTGCTCAAAACTTGAAAGCATCGTGATTCCCGACACTGTAACGGTGATAGGCGCGGAGGCGTTTTCCAACTGTGATGCTCTCAAAGATATCACTTGGTCTAAAAATCTTGAATTTATCAGTTGCAACGCCTTCTACTCCTGCAACTCGCTCGTTTCGGTTACACTTCCGCCCACTGTCAAGGAGATTGGCGACGAGGCTTTTCACGGCTCTTGGCATCTGAGCGAGGTTGTACTGCCTCAGAGTTTGGAGTACCTTGGCGCCAAGGCGTTTGGGTTCTGTTCGCAACTCAGCCACGTGGTACTGCCCGAATCGCTTGACGAATGTGGAGGAGGTATTTTTTCGGGATGTGTCTCTACCCTCAACGTAGAGTCGCGCTCGCCACGCTTTATGGTTGAAAACAATATGCTTATCGACTACGCCACTTATACGCTCGTGTCGCATTGGGGAATATCTAACCAGTGGATAATCGTTCCCGACGATATCCTGCACATTGCACCTTACGCTTGTTCGCAACTTATCAACGCCACAATGCTTCAACTTCCCTCAGGATTGTCGTCGATTGCCGAATACGCCTTTGCCGATTGCGATATGATAACTAAGGTGGAGATTCCGCCGTTGGTAACCGCACTGCCCGAAGGAGTGTTTGCCAATTGCTACCAGCTTCAAACCGTGGTTTTCAAAGGCATAGTTGCCTCTATCGATGAAAGAGCTTTTGATAACTGCCCCAACATTAAGCGCATAGTTGTTCCCTTTGGTTGCGTAGATGCCGTTCGTCAACTGTTAGTAGAGGATTTGAGGGATAAGGTGGAGGCAGAGTAGGAGAGAAGGTTAATTATACTCTTTGATTATATACCTAAATTTCCCTGCGTTGTCTTGTAGGTAGCGCACTCTGCGAATTATTTCGTATGGGTGGTTTTCGATGGGATAGGTGATGGGGGAGGAGTTGATGAATGGCGGATTGGTTTTGTTAAAATAGTATTTGAAGTCGAAATATGGTATGTTGTTAACCTCCTGACCATTATTGTAGGTGATGATGATGC
>JAGCNK010000096.1 GCA_017645985.1 Bacteroidales bacterium
CGTTGAGGCTGTGCTCCTCAATGGCCAACGGCTTGGCGTTGAGGTCTTTGGTATTGATAAACGACACACGCTTGTCGGCACTTGTGAGGGCGAGAATCTGCGTGCGCGGGTTGTAAACCATTTTTTCGAGCGACGAGTGTCCGCCGAGCATCTCCCCTTCCACCTTGGTGTCAGTGAGAGTGTTGACAAAATGGATGTTGCCATTGGCGAAACATACTGCCAGAAGGTTCTTGTCGGTGATGTTGGCCAATGCCGAGGCGTTTACACGCTTGTCGCCAAGTATGGTCTTGGTGCTGCCGCTTGAAATGGCGTATTTGATCAGCTCGCCCGAATGCAACAGCACGTACACGCCGTTGTTGCCACACTCGCAGATGTCGATAATCTTGGAGGCGAAATTGTGGTTGTGAGCGGTTTTAGCACCGAGATTTGCAACAGGCACGGCGTAGAGGTTGCCATTGTTGAACGCCTCAACGATATGGGTGCCGTCGGGCGTGAGGAATGCGGCGTTGATATAGTCGCCGTTGTACGATGCCTTGTACTGCTTTTGCGCGGGAATGTCCACTATGTATGTGTTACGGTCTTTGGTGCTGTAAATCAGATATTTTTCCGACAGGAAAAACGCCTTGTGAACCGGCATCGAAGATTCAAACTTAGTGATGGAGAAATACTCCACAGGACGTCCGCTGCTCATCTGGTAGCACGCCACCCTGCCGGTGGATGTGATAATAAGCAGGCGGTTGGCGTTGTCGATCTTAAACGCCTTGATATTGTCGCCTGTGGGACGGATAGAGTTGTCGAAACCGTATTCCTCCAAAGCGTAGAGCATAGCATCGTAAAGGTCGGCATTGTTTTGGTTGCCCTTGTTGATTTTGTATGCGGTGTATGCCAGACGGACGCTCAGGCTCTTGTCCTCGTACTTGTTTTTGGCCTTCATAGCTATTGTGGCGGCAAGGGCTATGTTGTTAGCCTCCTCGGCCTTCTCCTTTTCCACTTCGGCGGTCTGACGTGCGGTGTCGGCAGCCTGACGAGCGATGTCGGCGTTGCGGCGTTCCTGCTCGGCTGTGCGCAGGTTGGCGATAGCCTCGTCCTTCATACGCTCGGCAAGGAGTTGTGCAGCGTGGGCAGAATCGTAAGCCTTCTGTGTCTCCATCTGTGCTTCGAGGGCTGCTGCGGCGGCGGCTTCGGCTTTCTCGCGCTGCTCCTGCGCAAGTATATTGGCTTGCTGGGCGTTGTATTTTTCCGCCTCGGCGGTGTCGCGCTGACGGTTGGCTCGTTCGGTCTGCTCGTCGGCACGGAGTGTCTCCTCCTTGGCAATGCTCCGCTCGTGCAACGCCCACGACGTAAAGCCTATCATTATGGCTATCACTGCGGCGGCAAATGCCAACAGCGTGCGTATCTTGCGGCGGCGTGCCCGCTCCTTCTCCTCGATGGCTGCCTTGCTCTGGGCAAGAAACTCGTTGCAGTCGGCGTACTGGGTTTCGGCGTTTTTAAGTTTCTGACGTGGCGAATCCTTGCCGTTGTCGTACTTGGCTATCCAGTATGGCGACGGCTGACATTTCTGATACCAGTCGTCAAAATAGTTGTAGCTGCCCGACGTGAGCAGGTATTCGGGTTTGCGTCCGCTCTGTATCCATCGCTGCATCTGCGAGTTAAAGTCGTAATAATCTTTGGTGAAGCCCTCCTCCTCGGCATCCCACTGCGACAGCAGTTCCCAGTTTCGGATAAGAGCCTCGTGGGTAACGTCGAGCACAGTGTCGCCGCTGATATACTGCGTTTCGAGCGCATCAGGGTCGATAAACGGCCGCAGAAGCGTATTTTCAGGAGAACGGAAAATATTTATCACTCCGCACACCGTGGCGTTGTTGATGTGGTCGCGGTTTACGATGGCGGTAATCTCGTTCAAAGTGCAGCGGTTGCGCACAGGACGGTTGTTGTCTATCTTGGTGAGGCACTTAAACGCTGTTTTGATAATATCCTTGCTCTCGTCGGGCGTGATGTTTTTCTGCGCCCAAAAAGCGTGCTGGTTGAAATAGTCGAACGCCGATTCGTAGAGCGACGTGGCGTGGGTGTTGAGCACGTTGCTGAGGTTGTGGTTTAGCGAAAGGGCGTCTTCTTCCACGCCCGCTATTTTGGCAAGGTGAACAAGGTCTAACTGCTGCTGACCGTTGTCGGCGGCTTTCCAGAGCAGGTTGAGGGCGTGCTGCAACACAGGCAGCTGGTCGAATCCTGAGTTTAAGTTGTTGATAAGCACTTCGGTAAGACGAGTAGAAACGCTTCCTCCGGCTAGTATGGCGGGTTCTTCTATTACCTGGCGGATTTCGTCGCGCTGCAACTGAGGCACAAAAAACTGGCTGTAAGCGATAAACTCAGGCAGATTTTTAAACACGGTGCACTGGCTGATAAAGTCGCTACGCATTGTAAATATCACATACACAGGCAGTTTTTCGGTAATAGATATTCGTATCGTCTCCAAAAGCAGGTTGATGGCGGTGTACGATTCGGCGCTGGGCTGTCCGGCGTTGAAATTGTCGGCATTGGTGAAAACTTCCTCAAACTGGTCGGCAATGATCAAAAGGTTCTTGCCCTTGTTCACAGCGTCGGGGTCGTCGGTAACGTAGTAGCCCGATTTTTTGTAAATATCTATTAGAGAGGCAAATCCAAGCGAAAATTCGTCGGCACAACGGTCGTAGTCTATGCCCAGCTCTTCAGCCGCCGCCTCGGTGATTGATTTGAGAGGATTGCGCTGAGGCTTGAAATCTACAATCAGCCAGCTGTTGAACTGCGACTTGAAGAATCCCGCCCTGATGTACGGAATAACTCCGGCGTAAACCATCGAAGACTTGCCATCGCCCGACGCTCCGGTAATGAATGCCATCTTGTTGGTTTCCAATAACTTTACAATTTGCCTGATATGCAAATCGCGCCCCTTGAAGAAGATGCTCTCCTCTTCGGTAAACGGACGCAGACCGGGATATGGACAAATTGTCGGCATTGATACTCTCAATTTTTTCTGCAAAAATACAAAAGATTACAGTTCGCTGTTGCTTAAAAAAAATTGTTGCTCTGTTAATAATGCTTAACAGAGCAACAATCAAACCAAATTTTAAAAAATTGCTATTCTACTTTAACAGTCGGATTTAAGGGCTGAACCAAACGGATGGGCAGACCAACTGAGGTAGAATAAGATTCGTCAAAATATGATACATTATCTATAAGAAGGAAAGAGAATACGTATCTTTCATTGTTGGTGGCATCTAACGAAAGAGATTGATATGCACCGACAGAATTATAAAACGTTGTGCCAATCAATTCACCAGTTTCTGGCAGGAATACCGCTCCTGCAGATTCCATAATAGACCATTCTTCTTTGGTATATTGATTAGGAACATCTTTATAATATTTAGCTGAATATAGACCATCGAATGGAGGCACGCCATCGGGAGCCACCCAATCGTCGGGTAATAATATCCAGCCATAAACATTGTCCACTATGGCACCTCCACTTTTTTGGAGGGCATCCGGGCGGAGTGTTATTAGATATTCCCATTCGTCAATACTGAGAGTCGACCATTCAGACCCATAGGCTTTAATAGATTCGTCCAACGTTCCGCATTTAAACAGGTCAGCCCACTTGTCCTCACCTTTCCAATTAGCATAATCCTCACCCACATCCATTCTTGCGGTAAAACATCTGTGATATTGCTGAGGAGCTAACCGCCAAGAGCCATCCATTGGTCGGTATTGCAAGTTGCCAGAACTGAATAAAACGTATTTGTTGTCGCCCACAGAAAACAATCCGCGGATACATTCTTCTGGCACAGGGCAACCTAAACGATAAAACGACTTATCTTTGACGTCAAAACTATGCTTCAAATTCAACATTTCGCTTTCCAAAGTTGTGCCGAACGGAATAGCATAAAAAAAGTTGCCGCTAACTACCTCGTTGTAAAACCCCTGACCGTATTTCATTGTCAATTTAGTTCCCAAGAGATTGACGTTCAAAAAAATAGTGCTTTGAACAAGGCTGACAGATGTGGCGTCGGCATTGTAGGTGAAGTCTTCGCAAGCCCAATAGCTGTATTTTTCCAAACCCTCGGCAAATGAAGATACCTTTTTAACGTCAACAAACGGCTTGCCGTTGTTGTACTTAGTTCCATTCTTGAGTGCGGCGGTGAATTTGGTAGAGCCAGAAACCAATTCAGCGCCTTTATTCACCTTCATCTCGCCCGAAAACTGAGCGGATGTTTTGCCGGCACAACCTTTGGCTGACAAAATCAGCGGTTCGTAAAGCACCTGCGAATTAGATATTTCTATCTCATCGCCATCGTCAAAAGCTTGTTTCAAATCTACTCCGTCCACACTGCCTTTCATCGGTGTAATGCCGATGATGATTGAGAAAGGAACAGTTTCATATTTTTCCTCCTCCTCTTCAATAGGCTCGTTGTTGTTGGGTTTAGTGTCGTCCTTTTTGCACGACATAGCAGCAAAAAACAAAGCCAACAACAGAATTAATATTTTTCGATACGATGTCATAATTATTGATGTGCTTAAACATATATTATTCTACTTTAACTTTCATATTTGCCCCTGGGGGTTGAACCAATCGCACTGGCTGACCCAAATAGTTAGGAAAAAAAATGTCGTAACAACCACAACCACTATCGGAAAAATCCAACATAATTAAATTTCCTTGTTCGCTATCAACATCAAAAGACCGCGACTGATACATAAATCCAGAAGCAAGCACTAAAGTTCCATACAATTGTCCTATAATGGGTATGAACACAGCACCGGCCGACTCCATTTTTGCCCACTCATCTTTGGTATACTTATTTGGCACGTCGGCTTCATGTTCAACCTCATATTTAGCCTCAAAATCCTTCAAACCATCAGGGGTAGTCCACTCATCGGGCAATATTACAAATCCCTTAATATTATCAATAAAGGCGCCACCTCTTTTTTGCTCAGCGTCGGGACGTTCTTCCAAAATATAATACCATTCATCATTGTCGAGTACTGTCCACATTGCACCCATAGCGCACGGAGCGGTCAAACCGCCATTAGCATCAACAGGTAAATTGTATTCAACATCATCGAATGTTGCCACTTTTGGATTCATGCCTTCTACCCAGCCACCCCACCAAAACAGGTCGGTCCATTTGTCTTCGCCTAACCAATCTACATAGTACTCACCAACATCGGTACCATTAGTGAAACACTTGTCGTACTGCTGAGGAGACAGACGCCAAGCCCCATCCATAGCACGGTATTGCAAAGTACCTTTGCTGAAATACACATATTTGTCAGCACTGGCTGAAAACAATCCGGGAAGACATCCTTCTGGTGTGAGAGCAGATATTTTATAGAAACTTTTATCCTGGTCGTCCAAGCTCTTTTCAAACTTAAAATCAGCCACTTCGATGGTGTAGCCAAAGGGAACAGCAAAAAATTGGTTTACATCAACTATCTTGTTGGTATAAGCATTGCCTTTTTTGAATGTAACTTGAACTTTCGGCATATAAAAATCAACAAACACAGTGCTCTGGGTTAGACTAAAAGAGGCTACATTGTTGTTGAAAGCGACATTTTCGCTCGCCCAATAACTGTATTTTTTAACACCTTCGGCAAGAGAATTAAATTTTTGGACATCAACAAAAGGTTTGCCGTTGTTGTAATCAGCACCGTTTCGGAGAGCCGCTGTGAGTGCGAAGCCAGATGAGATGTCCAAATCCTTTTTTATCTTCATCTGGCCAGAAAATGTGGCTGACGTCTTGCCTTCGTGGCCATCTACTGGGATAATGAGTGGTTCGTAAAGCACATGAGGGTTGGTTATTTGTATTTTGTCGCCTGGGGCAAAAGCTGTTTTTAATTCTACACCCTCCACTTTGTCTTGCATCGGGATGATGTCTACGGTAAACGTGTATGGCACTGTATCATAGTCTATCACGATGGGCACCGGCTCGTTATTGTTGTCTTTTTTGCACGATGTGGCAAGAAGCATCAATGCGAAAAAGGAAAGTGGAATTTTTAAAATGTTTTTCATTAAATGTATCGTTTATTGATTCTCAGTACTAACTTCGAGCTTATGAAGATCATCGGTGTGATAGACAAACAGTTTCCCTCGGAAAAGGCCCAAAAAGCCGTCGAACCAACTGTCGTAATTATCCTGACGCAGCACATACACAGAGTAACCGCCTTTTTTGTCGGGCGTCACGTGCACTGGCAAAACTTCGCACCCGGTATAGTCTACGGAAACAGAATCAATAAGTTGCCCGCTTTTGTTGTTTATCATATATATTTCGCCTTTGCCTTGGTTGCGTGCTTGGTCGGTGCAGAAAGAGCCAGAGGCAAAAATGGTGCCGTCGACCAGAGAGTGATTGGCAAACATCTGGTATGCCCTAAATTTGGTTGAAAAAACAACGTTGCCATCGGTATCAACCTTATACAGACACCAACGTCCGTTGTAATTATTTGATTCATCAGGAACGTCAAAGTTATAGTCTCTAACGGTTATGTAAAGATAGCCGTCGATATAAGAGACATCAACAATAAAACCATCAACACAGCCGCTGGTAATGAACGAGCCGTCGGTTTTGTATATGCAGAAGTTGCCAGGAGTTAAGTCGGCGAGCAATACCTTGTTGTCAAAATAGTAGGCGTAATCGGCCATAATATCCTCCTCCATAATATAGGTGAGGTTGTTGTCGAGAATATGCATCACAAGTTTTTCCTCGCCAGCAGACTCGATAAATTCGTGCTGGAAGCTTGCGATGCTGCCATCGTCAAACAATGTGGTAGGTGCTACTGAAGACACTCCTTGGTATAACAGATTGCACTTGCTGTCGAATTTGTATAACCTGTAACAATAATCATAATCGTCGTTGTAAGTATACGATATCACAAGGATCTCGCCGTCGGCATTGTAATAGATACGTTCGACATAAAAACCGGCAGCAAACGGCTCAGACAAGATGGAGCTTCCGTCGGGTTTGATTATAGCCAAACAGACCTCCAGTCCTTCTTCGTCCAGTATTGCAGTAGTAAGCATCGAACCGTCGGGCATTATTTTAATCTGCGACACGTCGCCGATATTCAGTCCCACATCTTTAATGGGTTCAAACTGCGGGTCGGGAGTTACTACGGTTTCGTTGCACGCCGTGATAAAGAACAATGCGGCAAGTGCTATTATATAAAGTGTGTGTTTCATAATGCAAAAAGTTTAATAGCCGTATCTGTATTTTGCTAAGGTGTTGTAATGGAAGTTGACCTTTACTCCTGCTCTAACGTAGAACTCCATCAGGTGGAACATGTCGGGAACATAGAGGTTTTGAAACAGGAGTTCGGAGTTGCAGTATTTCTTGGCGGGGTCGTAGTATGAGAGCATGTCGTACGACACGCCACAGTCGACGAAATATGTAAGACGGCGGACGTTGACATTCAATTTCATTCCGCCAAGCACCGACATGTTCAAACGGTTTTGGGTGCTGACGTCGGATTTTTTGTCAGGGGTGTCGTTGTGAAAGTTGTCGGAGGCTTTGTTGAATGCGCTGAATTTGGAGTCGATGAGATACTTAAACTGCGCACCTCCGTAGATCGACGGCACCACAATTTCGCGACGCTTGTAAAGTCCTAATTCCACGCCCACAGGCACTGTCAGCATCTTGGCGTACTCGTCGTGATGAAAATAGACACCTTCTATACGCTCCTTGGTGCGCTTGATGGTGTAGGTGTTGTAGGTGGGGGCAATGAATACCGAGAAGAACTTGATAGGACGGTATTCGAATCCGACCTGCACCGATGAAGACCGCGCCCAGTATTCGGGCTTACCAGATAGAGTATCTACAATGGTTCGTACTGTGTCTTGTAACACATTGAACATGCCTACGCCCACAGATGCCCACGCCGCCAAACGTGGCATTGTGTAATAGTTTTCGAGCACCTCGCGAAACGGCAGAGGGTCGGAGTCGGACGGTTGGTAAAAAGGATCTTTCTTTAAAAAGAGCCTTGCCGCGCTGTCGGCATAGCGGTGATATGCCAGCTCTTTGAACGCCGCAATGTTGTATTTGAGGCGGACGAGGTTCTGACGCTTGGTGAGGTGTCCCTGACGGTGCATATCGCGGGCAAGCACAAGCACCTTGCCGTATTTGCCCTTGGCGTACAGCATCTCCAGGGTTCTGAGATTTTCGGCAACGGTGTCGGCATCCTGCATAGCGGCGTGGCGCGATGTGGTGTCGTCGTTGACGTCGTCTAGCGAGGCTGCGTTGTCAAACAAGTTCACTCCCGAAAAGTTGTCGTTCTGAGCGTTGGCGGCCGAAATTGAAACAACTGCCAACATAAAAGTTATCAATATCTTAGCCGAATATCTGTTCATCGTTTTTTGAGTTTATTTAATGCAATAACCGCCGATAAGTATGTCGTCCATCTGCCTAACGTCCTTGCGCCACTTGTCAAACTCGACGCTGAGCATCTCCGCTTGTTCGGAGGCTTTCTTGGTTTTGGCGTTGATATCGCAGAGCAGCATACGCAGCCGGCGTGGTGTAAACTTATGGTTGTCAATATCTAACTGGTCGGTGAATCCGTCGGTAAACAGATAAACGTAGTCGCCCGACTGGATGTCTACGTCGCGGTTTTCGAACGGCATCATACGTGGATACGCGCCTATGGGATTGTGAACCGGCTTGTATTCGGTAAGCACCGAGCCTCGCACGTGGTACATTCCGTTGTTGGCTCCGGCAAACTGCATGCGCATAGTGGCAAGGTTGAGAATGCAGAGCCCTACGTCCATACCGTCTTTTTGCACAATGTGCTGCTCCTCCTGCTTAAGAGTGGTCATCACCTTGATGCGGAGTTCTTCGAGAATGGCGGCGGGGTGAGTCTCCGAGTTGAAAGTAACGCAGATGTCGTTGAGAAACGCCACACCGAGCATACTCATAAATCCGCCCGGAACGCCATGTCCGGTGCAGTCGGCTACGCAAAAGATCACAGTGTCGCCGATGCGTTTCATCCAATAAAAGTCGCCCGAAACAATGTCTCTGGGTCGCCAGAGAAGGAAAATATCGCGAAACGACTCGTTGAGAATCTCGTCGGATGGCAATGCAGCGTTTTGTATCAGCTTGGCGTAGCGTATCGACGATGTGACTGCACGGTGCTGAAACTCAATCTCTTCTTTGAGGCTCTGTATGTGCTGGCGGTCTTTTTCGATGGTTACGCTCATAGTCCACAGCTTACGGTTGCGGTCGGCAAGTTCGGCCTGCTGTGCTTCGAGCTTTTTCTGTTCGGCGGCAATGCGCTCCACATCTACCACATCGGCAGCGCTGGGTGTCTCGTCGGAAAGGCTGGTGGGCGAGTTAGGCGATTTGAGGCTGTTGTAGAGGACTGTGATACGGCGGTTTTCGCTCTCGGCCTTGCTCAGCAGCGAGGAGTATTTGCTGTTGATACGCCGGGTGGCCTTGAGCAGGTAACGCTTGTTGCGCAGTGTGGTGACCACAAACGCCGCCACAGCCACTAACGCTACCACTATCAATATTATATTTAACAAACTAAAATCCATCGCCTCAATAAATTAATGTCATCTTTCTGAAAACTCCCTACCCATAATCAAGTTCCATTCGGTGTCGTTGAGCGAAGCCAGGTTCATAGCCGACAGAGCGTTGGAGTAAGTTTCGGGCTTGGTGTCCCAAAAACGCAGACGGTTGTCGTCGGTAAGTGCGAAAAGCACGCCTTTGCCGTTGAATCCCATACACTTGACCTTGCAGTTGCCAAGGCTGTGCTCCTCTATTACAAGCGGCTTCTGGTTAAGGTCGTTGGTGTTGATAAGCGAGATGCGCTTATCAGCCGACGATATTGCGAGTACGCCCGAATTGGGGTCGTAGAGTAGGTTTTCGAGTTTTGAGTGTCCTGCCACCATTGTGCCAGCCTTGGTGTCGTTGACAAGGTCTACGAACTGCATACTGCCGTCGCTGAAACATACGGCAAGCAGGTTTTTGTCGTTGATGGCTGCCATCTTGTAGGCGTGCAGCGGCGGAAGGGCGGCAAGTACGGTGGTTACGCTGCCGTCGGCGGGGTTCCATTTCGACAGGCTGCCGTCGTGAAACAGCAGGTAGATGCTGTTGTCGTCGTGGTAATATACGTCGGTGATGTTGAGACCCAACACCTTTTCGGCAAACGGGTTGCCTCCGTTTTTGGACATTATCATCACCTTGCCGTTGATGTACGCCAGAGCGAACTTAGTGCCGTCGGGCGATGGCGAAGTGGACTGTATGTAGTCGCCATACTGCGGCAGTTGCGAGCGTTTCTTGGTGCTGACGTCGATAATGTACGACTTGCGGTCTTTGGCAGAATATGCTATCAGCGTGGGAGTTATAAACGACGCCGATTCCACAGGAATGCGGTAGCCTACCTCGCGCGGATTATTGTTGACGGGCTCTGCCTTGCCGCTGCCAGTAATTTTGTAACGGTAAATCTCGCCAAATGATGACATCGTGATGATATATCCCGACTTGTCAACAGCGAACGCCTTGAACGGTCCGCCCGGAATATTGAGCGGCTTGATAATGTCGTTCTGCTCCAAAGCAAAGAGCATAGCGTCGTAAAGGTCGGGGTTGATATGAGTGTTGCCGCCTTTTACGTTCATCTCGCAGGCGGTTTTGGCAAGTCGCAGGTTGAGAGTCTTGTCCTCGTACTGGTTTTTAGCCTTCATAGCAAGGGTGTTGCACAACGCTACATAATAAAGGTGAGCTGCGTTGGCGTTGGCCTCCTTGGTAAGATCCATCTGATAGAGGGCCTTGCGACGTTCCAGGTCGGCGGTGTCGCGCTGGTTTTCGGCAAGGAGGTAGTTGTACTCGGCTTTGAGACGCTCCTCTTCGGCTCGCTGCTGAGCCTCCTCGGCAAGGCGGCGTGCACGGTCCGACTCCAATTTGGCAGCCCTTGCACGCTGGTACATCAACTGTACCGAGTCGCGCTGCTGTTCGGCTATCATATTGGCTTTTTCGGCAAGCATCTGCTGTATTTTGGCTATGTGCTCCTGGTTTTCGGCGTTGTGCTGCTGCTCCTCGGCTCGCTGGGCGTTTTCCTCGGCTCGCTGTGTCTGCTCGTCGGCTTTCTTCTTCTCCGACATTGCCCACCACGAGAATCCCGCAAGGCAGACTACAAACACCACAAGGGCGCCAATGGCTATGAGCATTTTTTTGCGGTGCGACTTTTCTTCAGCCACTATGGCGCTGTGGCTCTGCTCCATAAATAGGTCGAGCTTTTCCATACGGCTGGTGGCGGCACGTAGCTTTTCTTTTTCAGTACGTTGCGACGTGTCGTATTTCATAATCCAATATCTGTTGGGCTTGCACTTGTCGTACCACTGCTTGCACACAGCGTAGTTGCCCGAGGGCAGCAGGAACGACGGATTGCGTCCGCTGTCGAGCCAACGCTGTATCTGTGCGTTAAACTCGTTGTATTCGTTGAGGTTGTCGAGTTCCTCCTTGTCCCACTTGGCAAGGCGGCGCCAGTTTCGGATAAGAGCCTCGTGGGTAACGTCGAGCACGGTGTCGCCGCTGAGATACTGGGTTTCAAGGTTGCCACGCACCGAGAAGGGACGCAGCAGAGTGTTGTCTTCGTCGCGGAAGATATTCAGAACGCCGCAAACCGTTGCCTCTGTGATGTTTGGCTTATTGATGATGCCTGTAATCTCGTGAATGGTGCAGCGGTTTCGCACAAGACGGTTGTTGTCTATCTTGGTGAGACTCTTAAATGCGGTCTCGATTATCTGTTTCGACTCGTCGGCAGTGATGGTCTTGCCCGCCCAGTCGGCGTTTTTCAAAAAGTAGTTGTAAGCCGACTCGTATAGCGTGCCGGCGTGGGCGTTGAGCACATTGTCGAGGTCGGGCTTGGCAAAATACTTGCGCACATATTCGGGACGTGCGGCAAACCACTTGTTGAACTCGCGCTGTTCGTCAGCAGAAAGCACGTCTTTGGATATGCCTGCGATTTTGGCAAGGTGGATAAGGTCAACAGGCTGCGCACCGTTGTCGGCCATTTTCCACAGAAGGTTGAGAGCGTGCTGAAGCACAGGCAGTTGGTCGAATCCCGTGGTAAGGTTGTTGATAAGCACCTCGGTAAGGCGCGACGACACGCTGCCTCCTGCCAATATGGCGGGCTGCTCTATAACCTGACGTATCTCGTCGCGTTTCAACTGCGGCACAAAAAACTGGCTGTAAGCGATAAACTCTGGCAGGTTTTTAAACACAGTGCACTGGCTGATAAAGTCAGAACGCATTGTAAATATCACATACACAGGCAGTTTTTCGGCAACTGAAATTCTAACGGTCTCCAACAGAAGGTTGATGGCGGTGTAGCTCTCGTCGCTGGGCTTGCCGTCGTTGAAGTTTTCGGAGTTGGTGAAAATCTCCTCAAACTGGTCGGCTATGATCAAAAGGTTCTTGCCCTTGTTCACTGCGTCGGGCGTGTCGGTAACGTAGTTGCCCGAATTTTTGTAAACATCTATCAACGAGGAGAATCCAAGCTCAAATTCGCTGGCGCAATGGTTGTAGTCGACACCCAATGCAGCCGACACAGCCTTAGAAACCGACTCCAAGGGATTGCGCTGCGGCTTAAAGTCAACTATCATCCAGCTGTTGAAATGCGACTTGAAGAATCCAGCCCTGATGTACGGGATAACACCGGCGTAAACCATCGACGACTTGCCATCGCCCGACGCTCCGGTGATGAACGCCATCTTATTGGTTTCCAACAGTTTTACTATCTGCTGAATATGCAAGTCACGACCTTTGAAGAAGATGCTCTCCTCTTCGGTAAACGGACGCAGACCTGGATATGGGCAGATGGTTGTCATTGTTGTTTATTCCTTTAGCTTGCTTTCTACTGTTTTATCAAAAAATATCTTTATGTCCAAAGGTATCAGACTTTTCTCGCGCACCGAATGTTCAATAATTCCGTTAAACGCACGGAGGTCTTCCTCTTTGGCGTGGTCGCTGTTGGCCACCAAAAACCACGGCGAGGGACTGCTGCTGCCTCCTGTATCTTTCCACACCTGACGGGCAAACGAAAGCGCCCAGTCGCCGGCATAGTTGTAGTAGATGACGCCTATCTTGCAGCCCTGCAACTGGTTGCGTATATACTGAGTGTAGTCGGTATAGTTGCTCATAGTGATGCTCAGCTTTGACACGGTTTGAATGTCGGTGAGCATATTGTAGATATCTATGGCGGTATCTTTGTCTAAGTCGTTGTAGATAAAGAATATGTCGTTTTGCTGAACCTCGTTGACGGCGTCCTTGCGCATATTCATTATGCCACGGAGTTCTTCCACAAACACTATCGGCGAGCGGGTTGACGAGTAAATGGTGTTTTCCACCACGTCGCGGCGGATGTTGTTGATAAACTCGTTGACAAACCACGACGGATTCCACACAAACATTTTGAAATGCTCGGAGCGGAGCTGCTTGGCGGCATTGTACTGCACCACTGCCGAAGGTTTGCCGTCGCTGCTTTCGGCAAGAATGTGAACCGAACAGTCGGCATTATTGATAGCGTCGTCGCCCTGCGAGGAATCCACCACCTCCAGTCCCGCGCGGCTGAGCACACGGCAGAGTTTAAGGCGCACGGCATCCTCTTGCGGCGAAGTGTCTGCCACAAAAACCCGTATATGTTTGGTAAATAGACTTATAGGCATAGTTGTATCTACTGCATTTATTCTTTTGTATTATACATAAAGAATACCATTCTTGCGGCAAAATTACAAATTTTTGCTGTAATTATGCTTCATTTTTTTAAAAATAAGGAAAATGCGTTAATTATTTCGGAAAATTTTTGAAAAGAGATAGCCGATTCTGTACCTGACGCAGATTACAATCCTGCGCACATTCCATTTTGAGAACCATCCGGGGCGGTGTCCTCCGTTTTCGTTGCAATATTCGGCGTAAGCCTTTATGATATAGAATCGAGCGCGGGCATATTCGCCGTTTTTGTAGAGCGAAACTGCGGCGTTGTAATAACTTGTGGCTTGCTCGTAGACACCAAAATTGCGGTTGCGGCGGCCTGTTTCAATGGCTTTGAGGGCATAGAGAAGCGATTTTTTATAGTCGTTAAGCCGCTCAAATGCCGACGACATTACACCGTAACAGAGTTCTAAGGCGTATGTTTTGGTTTTGTTTGGACGTTTGTGCATAACGCAGAAATCCAAGCATTTAAGGCCAGTTTCTATTGCCTCGCCGTATTTGCCGGCAGAGTTTAGCACAGCGGCTTTTTCGGCAAAAATACTGCAAAGATCCTCGTCGTAAACGTCCACTTGTTTTTGAATATCCACAGCCATATCGCTGTATTTCAATGCTAAACATTTCTTTTTGAGATTGAGGCAATATTTAGAAAAATTTTTGGCAAGAATGGCAAGTTTCTTTGATGGCGACTTGATTTTGTCAAGGATATTGGCAGCGATATGCTCGTATTCTTTGCGACGCTCCACAATTTGCGGTTTAGCAAAATATCCCGAAACTTTTTCGATAAGCGTGCGGAGATAATGTTGTTCGGTGATTTTTAGCGATGTTAAAAAACTATTAGCCGAATCAGAAATTTTGTAACAGCCTTTGGTAAAATTGAGCCACCCCTTGCGGGCAAGAGTGTGCAGATTGTCGAAAAACTTGACCCCTTCTTCGCTGCCGTTGTGTATGTCGAGGTAAAAAAACAGCTCCTTGACGCTGTACCACGACGACGGAAGCACCGAAATGGTGGCGAGAACGGATTTTTCGCCGCTGCTAAGACCTTGATATTTAACGAATAAAAAATTATTCATTTTTTTTGCCCAAATTTTTTCCAAATATAAAAAAAAGATTCTAACTTTGCAACGCAAAATTTGAAAAAAATGTTGCCCGGGTGGCGAAATTGGTAGACGCGCTAGTTTCAGGTTCTAGTGCCGCGAGGTTTGCAGGTTCGACTCCTGTCCCGGGTACAAAAAAGGCAGGCTGAGGTTTTCAGACTGCCTTTTTTGTTTAATAATCAATATTTAAATAAATATTACTCCATAAATATAATTTTTTTTATATTTGCATAATTATTAAACCTAACCAATATGAAACCTACACTTATTATATTATTATCACTATTTCCACTGTTTTTGTCGGGGCAGATAATCTCGGCTGATTCGGCATTGGCGTTGATGAAAAA